>CAYWFI010000030.1:0-8884 GCA_964458165.1 uncultured Candidatus Saccharibacteria bacterium | reverse complement strand
GCGCTGATACCGTAAGCTTTGCGAGCAAAATGCACAGCAGGCTCTGATACCGCGACGATCTTGTCGAAACGCTTTATACTGCGGCCCAGCAAAACCCTGAGCACTCTATTGGAATAGCCATGCAGGCGCGAGGCCGGCAAGATATGGAACGTGCCAATAACCGCCGTCTCTTTAGGCGCGTAACGCACGACTTGCTTGGCCAAAAACGGACTGTACGGTAACTGCACGTGCAAGACATCAAATTTTTCCTGCCGCACCAGATTGCGAATTTTGCTGCGGTTAGCGGGCAGGGGCGTACGGACGTTGTTCTTATTGTAATTGACTTTTATAAAACGGCCCAAGCTATGCACGTTTGGGATATCAGTGCGTTCGGTATTAGCTACCAGATAATGCACTTCATTGCCTTGTTCTGTCAGCCACTTGCCAACGGTCAAAACATGCTGCTGCACGCCGTCGGGCTTGTCCAGCGTATCATCTAGTACCAATCCTATTTTCATCCCGTAGTAGACCTCCAAGACCTTCGGTCAGTCCTCTTAGTGTATCTGTATCCAAAGACATGCTTGCTTTCAAAAAATATGCCAGCCCCCGAGCGTACTCGCGCAGCGACTTGGAGGCTCACTACGGGATTCATTGTGCTACCGGCTTTCTGCGCCGCTTGTTAGCGACGGTACGGTAAACCTGCTCATATTGGTCTATGACTGGTATGCTATCGAACTGTTCGACATAGTCATTGGCCCATTCCATCCAGGTTTCTCTGACACCATCGTCCTTCATAAACACTTCCAGCCGACGGGCAAAATCGGACGTATCCTTAGGATTAACCAGCGATAACAAGCCGCGGCCCTTCATGACGCATGCGTAGCCAGAATTATCACCAGCCACCGTAGGCGTACCGGCAGCCATGGCTTCCAATAGCACCACGCCGAAGCTCTCCCCGTATATTGCCGGCGAGCAAAAGACACGGGCTTTTTTGAGTAATTCAACCTTTTTCTTCTCGGACACGCTGCCTAGGAATTTCACCCTTGGCACTTCGTTTTCGTACACCCAATCCTCTAGTTTGCCTCGTTCATCACCATCACCAGCTATCACCAGTTTCGCTTTTTTATCACGCTGTGCCAGCTCCGCGAATGCTTGCAGCAGGTATTTTACGCCTTTACGCTTTTCTAGCCGGCCAATGTATAGAATCATGTTTTCGTCACGCTTAACCACCCTGGCGTTACGGTACAGTTCTAGGTCAATGTAGTTAGGCACGATAGTCATAGGCTGCCCCGACCACTCACGCACAAACCGAGCGGCGCTTTCTGACACCGCCGTCATGGCGGCGATATTGCGGAATATAGAGCGCGAGTAGGGTATACGAAACAGTTCAATGGTGCGGCCCATGGCCGTTTCCGGAAACGTAGCATGAAAGGTCGCGATAATCGGACAGCCAGCCCGGGCGGCAATCTGCGCTCCCAGCACCGGCACCTCTGGCTCGTGAACATGTATAACGTCAAAATCTTCGGCCTCTAGCATTTCGTCCAGCCCGTTGATTTCAAAATTAATACCGACTTCTAGCGTAGTTTTAAGCGGTGTGTTCCATTTGGTTGAACGACCAACAAAAATCGTGCGCTCCGGCGGCTCGCCTTTATAATTGCGCGGCCTGGGCGTAATGATACGCACGTCGTGTCCGCGCCTGGTCAGCTCTTCGTCCAATAAAATAACCAGTTTCTGAACCGCGCCGTGACGAAAAAAGTCGTACGGGCAGACAAGTCCGATTTTCATCCCGTCAGTTTTCTCTTTCTAACAGGTATACCTGATTAATTCTGATTCTGTATTCCAAAGTCATTTCATTACTCACCGTAAACTTACGGGGTCACTAAGTGATATTTTACCATGTTTTGATGAACTCACTGCATATCTCCAGTCTGTTAAGTAGTGGGTCAAGTAGTTTTGTGGCGCAACAGCCGTCTTACCTTTGGCGAAAACAGCTTGGCGGACTCTTGTTTTGTCGCTAAAACATTCGGCACATGCCGATCAAGCGGCGCCTTTAAGTACGAAAAGTCAGTATAAATCACCTGCATATGCTGTTCGACCAACTTGTTGTCAAAGTAGTTATCGGCATCCACGCCAATATGGTGCAGCGGCAAGTCAACCTGTTTTTTACAGTTGTCCACCGTCAGCATGCTGATAGAAGTCGCCATATAGGTCCTTACGTCGTTGTTCCGCCACAAAATAATTTCAAACTCGGTCAATGTTTTTTTGGCTTGATCATCATAGCCGGCAAATTTATGCTTGGCGTTATGCGTCCGGTGGTATACCGAACGCAGTACCGATGGATGCAGGGCGACATTGCGAAAAAAAGACGCCGTAAGACGGGTAGAAAAAATACCAGCGGCAACATGGTACATTCTTTTGCGCGAACGGCTAAATACCAGGTCTTCATGATGCGCGAAGCCAACCACGCTGAGCAACAGATCGACCTTGCGGGCAATATCCGGATAACGCTGCAGCATACGCGTCACCACCAAAAAACCGTACGAAATACCCACAATGGCCACGCGGCGGTTTTTGAAGCGCAACTTCACCACCGAAGCAAGGTAGTCCGCCATCGTGTCTAGATCCGGCTTTTCGCCGATCTTATAAAAACTGTCCATGCCGCCAAAGCCGGGCAAGTCAGGCATAGTGACACCGCCGTAATCATTAATCACTTCCGCGAAGCTATACCACCGTTCCAGCGTAGAATGGTGGCCGTATACTAACAAAAATTCACGCTTCTTATTCTTTGGCGGCGGCATACGCAGCATACGGCCCCGAAGGCCGTTCATATTCAGCGGCACAATATACTCTGCCGGTATACGCGGAAACGATTCGTTCATTTATTAGTTACAACTGTACAAGGAATAAGGTGTTAAATCAAGACCAACAGGGGTGGTGTTTGCAAGGCTAAACTCTTCTTATTATACATTATACCACACATGTCAATACTTTGTCAAGAGCTACCCCTGTTAATGAAACCTAAAATTAAGAAAGCTAGTTGATTGCTTCAATAGTGCCGCAGGCTAGGCGCGGGCCGCCGGAATGGCCCGAGCCTGATTCACCCGGAGTGTGCGGGTCGGGGTTACCGTGGATCATGATGGATGTGCCGTCCGGCGCGGAGTCTTTGCCCAGTAACGATACCGGACCATCGGACAGTGTGACACGGGTAGTGATGGCCTCTAAAATTCCTTTGCCGTCCTCGTCAATAGTTATAGAGGGCAGGTCACCGGCATGGTAGCCGTGATTGGCATCCGGGTCAGTATTACCGCTGGGGCCGGGGTCAAAGTGGCCGCCGGCGCATTTGAAGCCCTCGCAGTCACAGGCTGCTTTTTCGTGAAAATGCACGGCGTGTATACCTGGTTTTAGCAGCTCAGGATCGCCAGCAACTTCTACACGTACGTGAACATACAAGGCACCGTTGACATCGTACTCAGTTAGTAATAGGGTACCGCTGACGCCTGGGCCTTTGATATCGGCCTTGGCTTGCCTAGTCTGTTTGATGTCACCGGATTCGAGTTTGAGCTGCATGGCGTGTTTTCCTTTTAGTTACTTCCAGTATAGCAGGGTGGTCTTATTCGAATTCGTGTATGATTGATTGGATATGGCATCCAACCCCAAACCGACGACACGCATTCCTGTCGCGACAGTTACCAGCCGCAAGCACCTAAAGCCGGAAATTATAGCCGAGGTAAATGGCGTCCTGGAGACATATTACGCGCGCAGCGTTCAAAAGGCTGGCGAGTTACACCCACGCTTTGGCGAGTTGCTAGAAACTATGCGCGCGCTAACGCTGGCCGGCGGTAAGCGTTCCCGTCCCTACATTGCCGTCCTGGCTTATGAGGCCTACGGCGGTAACCAGTTCAAGGATATTTGCCGGGTGGGGGCAGGTATAGAGCTCCTGCACAGCGCCATGCTGATCCATGATGATATTATCGACCGTGATTATATCCGGTACGGCGTTGATAACATTGCTGGTCAGTACCGCCGCAGGTACGGCGCGTTGACTCGCAACAATCAAGACGCCAACCACTACGCCGACAGTACGGCGATCATGGCAGGGGATATTGCCATTACCGCTGCTTACCAGCTGGTCTTGGAATCTGGATTCACGCCCGAACAAAAAATCGCCGCGCTAGAGATGCTATCCGAAGCCGCGTTCCGCGTGGCCGGCGGCGAACTAATCGACACCGATTCGTCGATGTATCCTTTTGCCGATACTGATCCGCTAACCGTGGCAGAAATAAAAACCGCCCATTATTCATTTGTAACGCCGTTACTCATCGGCGCCGTGCTAGCCGATGCAGATAAAGACGAGCTGGCTAAATTAGATGAGCTAGGAAAGCATATTGGCACGGCTTTTCAGCTGTGCGACGACTTACTTGGGATTTTTGGCGACGAGACCCGTACTGGCAAGTCTGCCGTTAGCGATATCCGTGAGGGGCGGCAGACGTATTTGCTGCACACCGCCTACGCGGCGGCTGATACGGGGCAGGGACAGGTCTTAAGACAGTATTATGGCAAGACCGATATCACGCCTGGACAGGCCAGTTTAGTGCGCGCGGCGCTAGCCAGCAGCGGAGCCCGGGCAGCGACCGAGCAAAAAATCGCCGCGCATGCCGCCAAGGCGAACGAGATAGTAAAGACTCTGACTATAGACGCCGCTTCGCGCCAGATATTTAGCAAATTTATCACAAGCATGACCGAACGCGACAAATAGAACTGTCAATCTATTAGCACTACCTTGCCAAGCAAGCGCGACAGACGGGAGCGAGCGCCCTCACCCCGGTAGGTTTTGTCAATGATCCAGATCGCGTAGCCAACAAGCATCATCAACTCGCCAAACAAGGCCAGCTGGAACCAGCTAATAAGAGCAGCCGAACCGAGTGTAATATAACCACCAATTACAATAAGCAAAAACGATACCAGCCGCAGGAAACGCCAAAGTTTAACGTGCTTTTTGCGCTTAGTCCGAGTTAGTAGCGTATCTACCACTACCGTCGCGGCCATACTGACGCCAGCCAGTACGACACCGAATATATGAATACGGTAGGACCAAGGTTCCCATGCCACCGGCATTAAGGCGGCGATATACAGGCCGGCGACAGTCAAGCCAACCAACGACGTAACCGGCCGCGAATGCCTAAGCGTGCGCTTAAGGTAGTTGCGCCAGCGCCACAGTCCATAAGCGCCAAAAAACAGAGCTGCGGCCAAATACGGCGCGGTGCGCACATCCCGGCCAAAATCACTAAAGGCCGTAGACCAATCGAGCATGTCCGGCCGGACAAGAAAGCACACCGTGAAGAAAAAAATCATAATCGTCAAACCCGCCACGCCCCAAAACCGGCCGTGCAGCCGCCGCATCAACCCAAAAACAATCACGCGGTCGCCGATGAAACGGATAGTCTTTTTGCGATAGGCAATACGAAAACCGGATAGCGGTTGTTGTTTTTTGGCTTTTGGTTTCTTTTTGTTTGGCATTTTGTTTAAGTATACAGGATTTTTAGAGCTTTTTGGTTGGTACGTTTGCGAAATAATGAATTTTATAGTATTGTCAGAGTCATAAACTAAGAGGTTTGACATGAAAGCGTTCTTCGGATGGTTAAGCCGTTATAAATCAATCTTCCTGCTGGGAATAGCCGGTCTGTTGTTATTGGCCGCGCAGAGCGCTTACTGGATAAACCATACTATTTTTGACAAGCAAGATTTTACCAGCATCGTTACCGAAACGCTTCAGACCGAAGAAAGCCGCCAGGCCATCGCGTCGACAATCGTTGACGAAGCGCTGGCCGAACGGCCGATTTTACGGCGAACAGTCAGCTCTCAGGCCACCCAACTAATTACGGGCCTGTTAGGTACCGACCTGGCGACGCAGACATTTGGCACGATCATAGACCGCGGCTACGATTACCTGACATCAAGCGACCCGCAACCGATAGTTATCGATCTGCTGGCTATCAAAACGCCGATTGCAGGGCTGGTTTCCTTTGCCGAGAGCCAAGGGCGCGACGTAAGCTTCGATCCAGATGTTATACCAGACACAATCGTGCTTTTCAGCCCTGAAAACCTGCCCGAGATTCATCGCTACAGCACTCTGATGCTATGGCTGGGGCCATTGTTTTGGATGGGCAGCCTTGGGTTGTTTGCCGGATATATTTACCGGGGTAGGCGAGTATACGCCAAGCGCGTTTATATAGTCGGCGCTGTTATTATTGGTATTTCAGTGATTGGACTCCTGACAGGACCCGCGCTACCGCCGCCTATCGCGGCAAGTACGCCAATTGCCAGCTTGCGAGGTGTTGTGAGTGATCTGGTAGAGGGGCTACTGCGGCCGTTCTTACAGCAAATGGTGTTTACCATCGCTATAACTCTTTCTGCGCTTATTGTCTTTAGTCAGCGCTTCAACATTCTAAAGCTTATCCAAAAATTCGCGCCAGCTAAGAAGTAGTATTTTACTTAGAGATTTGCGCCTTTGAACCTGACTTTTTTGGAGATTTAGCAGTAGCTGCGGTAGCCTGCAGATATACCTCGATAGTCGTGATAAGCAGAATCATAATAACCGGCCCGATAATAATACCCAAGAATCCGAACGCCGCCATACCGGCGAACACCGCTAGCAGCGTTAGGGCAGGCTGCAGTTTTACGCTCTTCGGTACCAAAATGGGCTTTAGCACGTTATCGATATTGGTTACGATAAGTAAATGGTTCAGTATTATGACCACGCCTTGCCAGACATCACCCAACAAGATCCTGACGATACCTATCGGGATAGTTATGATACCAGCGCCAAGCGGTATGATTGACATAAAGCTTAGTACAAGCGCGAAAAAGGCAAAGTAAGGCACGCCGGTAGCAGCCAATACCAAGGCGCTTGTCACACCCTGAATAGTAGCAATGATGAACTGGCCCTTTACCATGCCTTTGGTCATATCGCCGGCCCGGCTTAAGTACAGTTGGGAGACATCTTTGCCTAACGGGTTGAGCCGTTCAAATAAGCTGATGAGTTTCTTCTTATGCGTCAGCGTACCGGTAAACACGTACATGAAAAGTATGACGTTTGTCACTATCATACCTATGCTGCTAACCCAAGAAGTAATGGTTTCCAGCACGAACGAAGCGGCCGTAGACATAAAGCCAGCGATTCGTTCCAGAACCTGGTCTTGAGTAATAGCAATTGTCTGACCTGTTAGTTCGCTTAATAAATTATTAACCCAGTCAAGTATTTGTTGTGGCGAGCCGTTGTAGTTCTGGCTGGCTATAAAGTCGCTCACGTCTTGGACAATGGTTGCTGCCTGCCGTGCCGTCACTATAATGATAATCATCAACGGAATAAGGATCGCTAGAACCGTAATGAGTAGGGTAAGGGCTGCGGCCGCACCTTGCTTGTTTAGTTTTCTTTCAAGCCATTCGTACACTGGCGTAAACAGAAATGCCATAATAAGTGAAACGACTATCAGAGAGAAAAAGCTCCACAAAAACCACACGCCCACGCCTAACGCGATAATAACCGCGTAGGTCAGCGCCCGGTGGTTGGAATCATTTCTGAATCTAGGGATTTTCATGTTGTAACCATAGCAGATTTACCCCTGACGTACCATCCCAATACTGACCAAGATGCATTTTTTAACGCATGAACTTCTACGGGCGGGCCGTGAGATTACCTATAACGAAGAGAGTTTAGATGTATTGTCGGTGCAAAGCCAGTTGAAATAGCATAAAACCCGGTATAATTGGCATCCAGTAGGTGATAATCCGATACAGCACCGCCACCGAAACGGCCAACGGCGTATCGATACCGACAGCCACCAGAGCCGCGGTCAGCGCTGCCTCGGTGCCGCCAACACCTCCCGGTGTCGGCGTGATAGCAGTACCAATGGTACCAGCTGTGTATACGAGCATTACCTCTAGAAAAGTCAGCTGTACCCCTAGACTAAGAGCGGTGAAATACAGAGCTGCTGTAAATAACGCCGTCACCAAACAGGCACCGACAAAACCACCCAATATTTTCATTGGACTAGCCCTGTATAGCTCGATTACGCGGCGCGTATCCCGAGCAACTTTTCGCAACCGAACCCGGACCGGCTTAATTAATAGAATAATGATTACAGCCAACACTAACACGATTAAACCAACCAGCAAAACTACCGGATTAATTGAAACCCTGAAGGTCCGGCTTAACGTACTCCAGGCAAAAAGCGCGCTCAATAGCAGTATAACTACATGACCGCCAAAACCAAGCAGACCGTTCAGTGCTGTTACCGAACTGGCCTGTACTACCGTGTGTCTGTTCTTTGTCAGATAGCGGGTATTAAGCGCGAAACCGCCGATGCCAGCTGGCGCCAGTTTATTCGCGAAGCCACTCGCCAACTGTATAAGCAGGGTACGATTATAGGTTATTCGCTCTAAGGCAATAGTCTTCAACACCAACGCCGCCGCGAAGTATGTGCCCGTAAACAACAAAATACCAAAAAACACATACTCTAGATCGGCGTCTCTTATAATTTCCGCACCTTCTTGTAGCGTAGCGGATTGCGGCAGCAACAGTAGTACTGCAAGCAGCAATAACAGTCCGGATACGAGGTAGGTCAATCTCTTAATATTTGGTTTTTTGCTCATGCATTTTCTCAATTACAGTTTAACATAAGGAATAAGACAATCTGGCTCGCAGTCTGGCATTAACAGAGATAATCTGATACAATTACCAACCGTAACTACCAGCTCTTACGGCAGGCAAGGCAATATTCGACTGTCTTGATTAACACCAAGTCGTACATTGAGAATGCAAGACAAGCAATAAATATAATGGGATGTGGCCAAGTGGTAAGGCACCAGGTTTTGGTCCTGGCATTCGGGGGTTCGAATCCCTCCA
>CAYWFI010000029.1:0-8894 GCA_964458165.1 uncultured Candidatus Saccharibacteria bacterium | reverse complement strand
GCTTTGCTGGCTGTATTTGCGTGGTATAGGTATGATTCGCGCCAAAGCCTAGCTAATTTCGAAGAGATTCGCTGTGGTGGCAATACTTTGCCCGAAACGACTGTTATAACTTCGGGCGGCCAGACTTTGATGGCTGAAGTTGCCATTACTGGTGCCGAAAAACAGCAAGGTTTGTCCGGCAGGGAGTGTTTGGATGACGGCGCGGCTATGTTGTTCCCGTATGATTTGCCGGGAGATTACTGTTTTTGGATGAAAGACATGAATTTTCCGATTGATATGATCTGGCTGGATGATGAGAAGAAAATCGTGACTGTTCATGGCGATGTCTCGCCCGACACGTATCCTGGCAGCTTTTGCCCCGATCGTCCGGCGCAGTATATCGTAGAGGTGCGGGCCGGACTGGCCAAACGGCTTGGGTGGCGAGTCGGTACGGAGATAGATTTTTAAGCCAACAGGGAGATGTTAATTGGCTCTTGGTATTCTCCTCAAGTATCCCGGGGTGTAACTGCCTGGGTAATGCGTTTATTGTAATAGTCTTGCAAAATACCGATGCCTATTGGTCCGAGTAGCGCTAGAAGAACAAAGCCGAGTGCAGTCTGTACCTTGCCTTGCGTATAGGTTTCAGCCGCGCCGCTGTAGCGCCACATCCACCAATAATTAGCTAACGGGATAATAAGTAGAATAGCGAACGGTATTTTTTTGCCTGTTTCCCGCCGCAGAACATGGGCGGTACTAATAAGCCAATAGAGCACATATCCGCCGCTTATGAGGGTAACAACTAGCGCAATTAGCATAGGTAAGATAGCGCTACTAGGAACCTCCTCGGCTGTTTCATCGATAGTGATGCCAAGTAGCTGAAATATTAAATAAGCTACCACCAGGAACGTATATGGGATACCGGCGACGACGAGTGGATTACGATGCTTCATCCCTGAACGACAGGTGGCGTACCGGTGGGTATAGTAGTGGGGGTGTCTGGGTCGGTCGGTGCCGCGCCAGAATCGGCGGGTGGTACTGTATCGGGTGCGGCGGATGATTCTACCTTATTAAAAGCGTCCTGAATGATAGCCTGGCCGATTATATACAACAATAACCAAAGAATAAACGCTAATACGCCGCTCATCTTTTCTTTGGTAACATATTCCACGCCTTCGGAATATTTCCACATCCACCAAATATTGACAATAGGTACGATGATGAGCCAAGCAGTAGGAATCTTGGCACCGAGCTTATTCATCTCTCCCTTGGTTGATACTGCCCAGTACAGGCTATAAATACCGAACGTAATAAACGGCAACAGTAAAACCGCAATCGGACTACGATGTTTCATCTTGGGAGTCTCCTATTATGTTATTGTTTACAGCTTACGGTTTATTATTTGTCCTGACAAGTAGTAGTTCGTCCGAGATGCTGTTTTTACGCTATAATCTTACTTATGGTTGAATACATCCTGCTGGCTTCAATGGCAGCAGTGGTTGTCTTGCTGATAATATTGCGCACCAACACAGCCGTGTGTTTTTTGGCGTTATGTGCCGGCACGGTATTGTTATCTTCGTCCGGAGCTAATACAAGCCTTATCGCGACGTCGTTGACAAGCGGTGTTAGCTCATCTGCAAATGTGGCGCGTATTGCTCTGCTTTTCGCGCCTTTATTGGCCACGGCCTTGTTGCTGCGTAACCATTTGTATAAATCCATGTTGCCACTGGCGCTTGTGCCGGCAATAGCAACAGCTTTTTTATCGGTTATTTTTATAGCCCCGGAGTTGTCGGAAAGTGCCGAACGCGCCGTAGTCGAGACCGATACTTGGCGACTGCTTGTGCATAATCAAGAGGCGATTGTGGTGTTTGGCCTGGCGGTTAGCATCTTGATGCTTGCTATGACGGTTAAGAAACCTCACGACAAACATAAAAAGGGCCATCATTGATTGATAACTCCCGGACCAGGGACTACAATATAAGCATAAACAGGAGGTTCTACAATGATCCGGTTACTGGCTCAGCTTGTCTTGGCGGTTCTTGCGAATACTGTCGGCCTATTGGCGGCCTCAGTACTTCTTGATAACTTTGCGATTAATACGGCTTCGTTTGTGATGGCCGTGCTCATATTCTCGTTAGCTACTGTGGTGCTGGGGCCATTGATTCTTAAAATCGCACTAACGAGTGCGTCGTTTATGGTGGGCGGTATCGCGCTGGTGACCACGTTTGCCGGGCTGTTTATTACTAACTTGGTATCTGACGGCATTTCTATAAGCGGTCTCGGTACGTGGATAGCAGCCACGGTGATAGTCTGGATATTTTCTATTATAGGCAACCTTGTGCTGCCCCTGTTTTTGTTCAAAAAGACTCTGGAAAAAGCCAAAAAGGATTAGGTAGAACTCTAAGGCTGGCCACTAATGAACTGCCGCGGGTCCATTGGCTGGCCATGCTGTCTGACTTCAAAATGCAAGTGCGTACCAGTAGAAACACCTGTGGTGCCAGCATAGCCCAGCATAGTGGTGGTATTAACCTCTTGGCCCACATGAGCGGCAATAGAGTCAAGGTGGGCGTATACCGATGTTAATCCGCCGCCGTGGTCGACTACTACATGGTTGCCTAGGCCGCTACGCGTGTATACGGTTTCGATAACCCGCCCTGATTTGAAAGACTTCACAGGTGTATTGCCTGCGCCTTGCCCGTCACTTATATCTATGCCGGTATGGATGGGCTGGTACGGCCAATGCGGTATGCCGAATTGCGCGGTCACTCTGCCGTGAATCGGCCATGTCGTGCCTGAATCATCCAGATGAATATGCTCGCCGCTAGCTTGTGCCGCCGCTGGTGCCTCATACAGAGCTGCTTGCAAATAGGCCGAGGAAGGATCGATAACAGGAATAGGAGTGTCAGTGTGGGGTCTAACAAAGGCGCTTACGACCGGTGCATCAGGAATAGAGCCTAAAATATTACTGACCGCACCGAGCAAGATCCCAGTACCGCTGCCCACGCCGCGGCCAGCTATAGCAATGCCGTTATGGATCGTGCCTATAGCGGCCTTACTACCTTGGACTGCGACCGATGCGGTAGTCCGCAGACTGCCGCCAACTAAACTGCCAACCCTACCTACCGCACGTCCTGATGTATCCACTAGCGTGGCAATACTGGCAGCTACGATGTTTTCGTTATCGAGCAACCCTGTCGAAAATTTGCTGGATGTATTCGTTGTGTGCGTGTTGTCTAACGACCGGCCCATGCCGCTCGTCGTGGCAACGGCTATCATAGTCGTCAGCAAAGAAACACTGGCTAGCATAAGCAGAGCTACCGCCAGAAATCGTAGTTTGTGCGCGTGGGTATATATCTGTTCGATCATAATAATGCATGCCACCTCGGAGGAAGCTCCAAATTGTAAAATTATACACTAAACTGGCAAATACTGCATGCATAAGCAGTAATAAAAATAATCTGACAGACTATACCTATCACGTAAAGACCCGACCACTAGGGTCGGGTCTTGGCGTGGAGGGGCTGGAGGGACTCGAACCCTCGACACCCTGCTTAAAAGGCAGGTGCTCTAACCGGCTGAGCTACAGCCCCGCAAAAGTGTTGGCTTTTGCGAGTAAAAGCCAAAAGTTGAAAGTAAAAAGTGGCTACACTTTAGACTTTATGAACTTCATAACTTTTAACTAGCAAATTTATTTTGCAACAGGGGTTATTATCTGTTAATAGATTGAAAAAGTCAACTGGTTTGCCGCGAGAAACGTAGCCTCAACTACTCGTTGATGCTATACGTCACTCCGTAATGCCGCGTACCGGCCGGGATGTATTGGTTTATCAGATTGTCTTGAGGAACAGGAACCGCATTATTGTGCTGGCTTGCTAGAGCGGCAGTAGGGCTGCCGTCAGGATTGACGTACTGGGAGCCTTGCAGCCCATTGGTTTCTATGCCGTTCAGGCTTACAGGCGCAGCTGCCATTGCGTTTCTAAATGTACTTAGACTCGTATAGGCTGTGTTACTCGCCCTGATAAGCCAGCCATTGGCGTTATTGGTCGCGTACACATTACCATCCATCTGTGTTCTGGGTATTCCAGACCATGGACTGTTAACCTGGTGCAAAATGGTCTGCAGCGGAGCGCTCGCGCCACTTGAGCTGTGTGAGGTTGTTATGCACATCGCGGTTATGCCGCAGAAACGATTAGCCGTAGGATAAGCGACAATATTATTAATCATCAGGTCCAGGCGCGGCATCCAGTCCATGGTCTGCTGGCGGGCGAACCCTGACCTTGAGTGGCCTGTACCATCGGCTCGGGGCAGGAATTCTGGCGGTGGGTTAGGGTTAGGTTCGCTCAGGCGATTACCTACGAGCACGCTTGTGTTGCCATTACCGCAAGCTGATATGGGATAGGTTGAGTTGGAACAATTAGGCTGCGATCGGTCGTCGGTATAAATAGCCACAGGATTGGCGCCGCCGATGAGCGTATTATTAACAAGCTTAACGCCGGACGACCCAGCCGCATAAAATGCCTCACGGCTACCAGAAGATCGAATGTAGTTATTAATAAGCAGCAGCCCGTCGGAAATCTCAAAAAACACGCCGCTGGAAGCGTTGTCTAAGATTATGTTATTAGCGATAACTACGTTCATGTTGCTCTCATCAAACCATATTCCGTGGCTGTTGTTATTGGCCACATAGCTATCGAGTATCTTTGTATTCTTGGTGCGCGCTGTCTTGATGGCGCCACTCATGGGGTCAGAAGTAAATTCGCCAAACGGGTTCATATTTGTTATCCTGACCGATTTTAGCAACAGGTTGTCGGTTTGGTTGGCGCCAAACCCCATCCAGTTAGATCGATCAAGGGTTACATGTTCCATAGTTGGATTGTTAACATTGCCTATAAAAACGGTTAGGTAAGCGGCATCCGAAACTTCTACGTGCTTCATGGACGGGTTGTGAGCAGAGTGTTCAAAGGTGACGGCACCGTAGTCGTTTGCGCTATTAGAAAAGCGGGTAATGCGGATGCCCTCGAGCTTTACGTTTGTCGCGGTAACATACAAAGCGCGGTCGCGGTCGTTATTCGAGCCCTGCGGTGACGGACGGGATGCTTCTATACCCTGTTTAGCCGCGTCTACAGCTGTCAGGTAGAGACGGTTGTTAGTGCGATCAACCCAAAACCGTCCGTCCTGTAGTTGATTCTTCTGCAAAACCTCTCTTAAGGCGGTATTGCCAATCCAGACTTGGTCGGGGTGTCTGCCAACACCGTCCCCGGAAAGATTTAAATTACTGGAAGAAAAGGGTATGCCGCTGCCATCCGTCACTGGTCTTGGACGGTATTCGCGCCAACGATGGCTGCCATCAGTATTCCAGCCGCTACCGCCTGCCCCAGAGCTCGGTACGGTAACGGAGCCAATTATGGTTGGTACCTCGCCGGGATAAGCGATAATCCGAAGTCCGTTCCGATTGATGCTTAGATTAACCAAGCCTCGGTAGGTACCGCCGCGCATTACAACAGTATCATTCGTACTTGATAAGCTGATGGCTCGCGGCAAGGTACAGGGTGTTCCAACAGGGCAGCTGCTGGCACTGGCGGAACCGTCTGGTGCCGCATAACGTATTGTTCCTGTGAGTGAGCTAAGATTGTAAGTGATAGGTAACTGAGCACCGGCAGTTGATTCGGTGTCGTCCTGACAATTATCAAACCGTAGCGCCCCCCCGCCCGACGCATTCATATCGTTGAAAGTACTTAGACATCCTACCAGCTGACTTTGTTCGGTCTCAAAACTTGCGAACGGAATGGCCTGGGCGATTAGTAAGGGAACAAACCCTAAAACTGCTAAAAGAGGGAGTGCAGGTGCAAAACGCCGTAACTGCTTTACCTGAAATGTTTTGGACATAGTAATCCTTGTGCTTAAGCTCCAGTATACTATATAAATCTCTAAATGCTACTGCTTGCATTCGAGTAGATTACCAGTATATTCATGATATGGAGAGGCGTACAGCCCATCGGGTAATTCTTTTCGTTCGCGGAAATTCCGGCCTGCCAGTGCCAGCCGGGATTTTTTGCCGAAAGGGGATTGTCTGATGGGCTGTAGAGTCTACCGCCGCACTACGCGGTATGTGCTGTTTGGCGCGGCGATTCTAGCCGGGTTGGCCCTAGCGCGCTGGGCCGGGGTCTTGAGCGGCTGGGTACCGGTGCTGTTTGGTATTTTTGCGGCACTGAGCTTTCGGCAAGGGCGGCTTGTTTCTGTATATGCGGTTATATTGTTTGGACTCAGTCTGGGCTGGTGGCGCGGCGGGCAGTTTATGGGCGAAGTTAAGTACCTAGAGTCCATCAGCCGCGAAAAAGTTACCATAGTCGGCACGGTATTAAACGACAGTATTTATAACCAGCGCGGCGCGATTTCTTTTGATTTGGGTTCGCTCAAGCTGGAGTCACCCTATCAGCGTGAAATCATAGGCAAAATCGGCGTATCCGGCTACGGCGAGCGCATGATTTATCGCGGTGATGAAGTACGTGTGACGGGTAATTTTTATCCTGGCCGCGGTAGTTATGTAGCATGGCTGAGCTATGCGCAGCTGGAGGTAACGGCCCGTTCGCAAAATGTACTTTATGCTGTGACTCGCGATTTTTCAGCCGGGATGCAGTCGGCTCTGCCTGAACCGCACGCTTCGTTTGGCATGGGGCTGCTGGTTGGGCAGCGCGACACTATGCCCAAGGCCACCAGTGAAATGCTGGCAATGGTCGGCCTGACGCATATTATTGCGGTATCAGGCTATAACCTGACTATTCTGGTGCGGGCTACCCGCCGGCTCCTGGCCGAGCGGTCTAAGTTTCAGGCTACAATGGCGGGTTTGGCTTTAATCGCGGCGTTTTTGGTCGTGACCGGCGCAATGCCGTCCATATTCAGGGCATCCATCATTAGTACGCTCAGTCTAGGGGCGTGGTATTTTGGCCGCAATTTGAGGCCCATGGTACTCATTAGTCTCACCGCCGCAGGTACGGCGCTATGGAGTCCGCTGTATTTATGGTCGGACATCGGCTGGTACTTATCGTTCTTGGCGTTCTTTGGCGTGCTGATAGTCGCGCCGTATGCCCGCAAGCACTTGCTCAAAGGCAAACAACGCGGTTTATTAGGCGAAATGTTGCTCGAAACCAGCGCCGCCCAACTAATGGTTTTGCCGATAATTCTCTATATCTTCCACGATTCCAGCTTTGTGGCGCTGCTAGCTAATCTACTGGTGCTGCCGCTGATACCATTGGCTATGATAACTGGTTTTATTGCTGGCCTGGCCGGGATGCTTATTCCGGTTTTTGCTGGTTGGTTTGCCTTTCCGGCGCGCTGGTTACTGACATACCTGCTCGACATTGCCGCGTTGGTAGCGCGTATTCCGCATATGGAATTTTCGGTTGAGATCTCCGCCGCAATGATGGTAGCGATGTACGCTGTCATTTTGTCTTTCGTTTTCATCTGGTGGCGCAAAAGCCTCAAAAATGATAAGATAACAGATAGCAATGATACGAACATAGTAGTTTAAGTTGAGGTTTTTTCAGTGGCCGGACATAACAAATGGTCGAAAATTAAAAGAGGCAAGGCAGTGGAGGATGCCCGGCGCGGTGCCGTGTTTACTAAAATCGGCAACCAGATTGCCATCGCAGCGCGTTCTGGTGCTGACCCGGGTATGAATCCGAGCCTAGCTATGGCGATAGAAAAAGCCAAGGCCGCTAATATGCCGATGTCCAATATCGAGCGTGCTATCGCCCGTGTGACCGATAAATCTGCCGCTCAGCTGCAAGAGGTAATGTACGAGGGCTATGGTCCCGGCGGCGTAGCAATACTGGTAGAGTGTGCCACTGACAATATTAACCGCACCTATCCTGAGGTGCGCCACGCGTTTTCTAAGCACGGCGGCAGCATTGCCGAAAAAGGCGCCGTGGCTTTTCAATTTACGCGCAAGGGCGTGATCGTGGCCAAAGGTTCAGGTGATGAGCTGATGCTAGCTGCGCTTGATGCTGGTGCCGAGGACGTGCAAGAGGAAGATGGCGAATCTATCATCTACACCGCTCAAAACGACTTAGCTAAAGTCCGCGACGCGCTGAAAGAAGCTGGCATAGAAGTAACTGAAGCTGAACTCAGCTATGAGCCGAATAATACTATCGAAATCTCTGACGGAGCAACCATTGGCAAAATCGAGCGTCTCATGGACGCGCTGGATGAACTAGATGATGTCAGCAACACCTACACTAATTTCGATATCAAGGAATAGTTGGTGAGAATTATCGGCATTGATCCGGGTACGGGGATTTTGGGGTTTGGGGTTATAGAAGTAGTCAAGGGCAAGCCGCATCTGGTGGATGGCGGAGTGATTCGTACGCCGGTCAAAGAGGATGACGCTGTACGTCTAGCTACGATTTATGAAGAATTGACAGAAATTATTGCCGAGACCAGGCCAACTGAAATGGCAGTAGAAAAATTATTCTTCGCGCAGAATGTCACCACGGCCATCACGGTAGCGCAGGCCAGGGGAGTAGTATTACTAACGGGCATGCAAGCTGGGCTCAAAATCGCGGAATATACGCCGCTGCAGATCAAGCAGGCCCTAACTGGCTATGGCCGGGCTGAAAAGAAGCAGATCCAGGAAATGGTACGTGTAATTTTGCAGCTCAAAGAAGCACCAAAACCTGATGACTGCGCCGATGCCATTGCAACGGCTATCTGTCACAGCATGACTGTGAGATAATAGGTTTAATGATAGCGACACTTTCTGGGATTTTGAGCGAAAAGCTGGCCGATACTATCGTGCTGGATGTGGGTGGTGTGGGCTATGGCCTGCTGGTGACTATTGATGATTACAGTAAACTTATCGCTGGCGATAAGACTAAATTGTATGTTTACGAGCATATCCGCGAGCAGAGTTATGATTTGTA
>CAYWFI010000028.1:0-9006 GCA_964458165.1 uncultured Candidatus Saccharibacteria bacterium | reverse complement strand
TTAACAAGACGTCAGATAGAGCCAGGACTTACGCAAAATGCGCATTCCGGGCGAAAACCTGCGACTCCGGTACTCAACGTATCTACAAATACGCCTCCGTTCCGGTGCTCGGTTTTCATCCCAGACTGCGCTATTTTGCGTAAGTCCTGAGAGTACTGATAGTTGGGAGCATTTTGCTGTTTTTATAGACGGCGGGCTGCTCTCAATTATCCAAAATATAGTGAAAGGCAGAAGAGCATGAAGAATAAAATCTACGCTCTTCTGAGCGTACTAGCGGTAGTGAGCGTCATTGCGGGACTGGTTTGGATTGGTGTTGCCCAGTGGCAAGACAACCAGGCTAACCAGGCAGAAGCAGCCGCGGCAGAAACTAACCGGCGCGAGCTGGAAAGGCTGCTGGAGGCTACTACCACTACCGTTCCGCCCACGACGACCACCGAAGTCGCGACGACGTTGCCCCGCGTAACCACCACGACATCGGCCGCTCCGGCTACATCGACCACCGTTCCGCCCACAACGACAACGATACCACTGCCCGTGCCACCAGCCCGGGATAGTATTGGTACCAATGCCGTTTTTGGCGGGTTGTCCGTTCCGGCTATTGGTCTGGATCAGACGATTGCCCGGGCAGAGGAAAGAACCCATGGACACGAGGCGCTCAAGGGCGGCACGGCTTGGTTTCCTAGCTCGTCCACCTGGGTGGATACCGGCTTGGGTACGGACGACCTTGACCTTCCCGGTCAGGGCGGCAATGTTGCTATTGGCGGCCATCGCGGCGGCAGCGGACGTTCCGGCGTATTCGGTCAAATCGACCGTCTAGCGCTCGGCGACGAAGTTGTCGTTACTACGGCATGGGGTGTGTTTACCTACCGGGTGACTGTTCCGTGCCACGACGGCGACCAAAGCAAATGCGCGCTACGCGACACTGAAATCCTTGGCCACTTCGCCCAAGCCGAATCGAGTGTGGAAACGCTCTTTTTGTTCTCGTGCGATGATGGCATGAGGATTTTTGTCACGGCAGAGCTGGTCTCTGCTGAAGTAGTGTAGGAAAGTCCCCGGGCTGCCAGGCGAAAGCTTGGATAAAACAGCCCGGGGATTAAACCCACACTCCTACCACCCACACTATCTGACGTCTTCTCAACCTTCGCGAATCTATTCGTAAGACTTGCCGTTATCAACCCATAGAAGGAAACTAGTAAATTGTTGTTCGGGACAGGTTTTGGGAACAAATTCATGACAGGCAAGGCTGCCTAGGTCGCGGGGGATGTGTTCGTTAGTGATAGGGCGGAGCTCAACCACTGTGTTTGTGTGCGCTAGCCAAGGCTGGGTATAGTGCACGCGAGATTCTAATAATTCTACGAAATTTGCGTGGAGCATGTTTGTTTTGACCTCTGTCATATATTATACTCCTCGTCGTCAAGAATATGGTGGTATTTACATAACCATATGCGTTATACTTTGCACAAGCGTTATGAAGAAGTTAGTCGGTAAGCGGAAGTCACTTTTGTTAGGGATAGCGGTGTTACTAGCTGCACTGCTTTTGGCTGGTTTGCTTATCCTAATATGGAACAACCAACAGAGTGGCGGAGATAGGGCAACATTAGAGCCATATGCAATCTGTGACGATGATGAGTTTTATACTATGGTAGTAGTGGATCAGATTTATATAAGCGACAAAATAGATGAGTTCCGTCCGGTCGTGGAAAAAATACAGTCAACAGAGGGCCATGAATCAAGCCCCAACTGTATGTTTATGCTTACTATGTACGCGATCAATACGGGTGATAGACAGCGCGCGTCAGAGAATTATCAGGCGTGGGGGCAGGTATTCAGCGAAAAAGGCGGGTATACGGGCACATGGAAAGATACAAATGTTCAAACCCCTGATGACTTAAAGCCAACCATTGAGTTTTTGGAAAACGACGATTTTGTAAATGGCGGACCGGTTGAGTGGGATGGAGCAATACCCGAATGATAGCAATCATAGCCAGGCATAAAATATCGACATTTATTATCGCGGTTGTTGTGCTAACTCTATGTTTGCTTGGATTTTCGCATGCCACTGCTAAGGCGCAGCTAGCTTTTAACCCTTGGCCGGGGCCGCATGTGCCACAGAATTTAATTGATCATTTGTATTGGTGTAATACTGCTGGCTCAAGTCCAGGATTTATACAGTGGAACACAGACGCCTCGGGCAACCCCACGAACACGATCACGGTACCGTATGGGTATAATGGCGGTCCGGTCATGCGCTACTATTCTGGCGGTGCGGTTTGCCAGCCTAATAGCGCCGTGAACCAAACCCAATTTCGTGTAGTAAGTCTTTCAAGTAGCACGGGTTCAGCGTCAATAGCTTCTGGCGGCACAAACGCGCTGATTTTTTGGCCGTATGTGGGAGCGGTTGGCTATTACCAAGACGCGTATACTGGTATTAGTTTTACACCGAGCGCGCCCATGACAACGTCGCAGACCGTAACAATCACTTTGAGTACGAGGGTGATTAATCATTTTACCAACAATGCGTACGGTTGCGTACCGGGCCCAGGTGGCAACCAGGGCGGCTGGAATTTTGGTGCCTGTCAGAATCACGTTCTAACTTTCAGCCTACGAATCAACGTAGCTCCCCCAACTCCCACCGTCTCCTGCGCCCGCAGTGGTTCAGGGACAATCTACACCGGTCAGAGTGTGAGCTTTACTGGCAGTAGCAGTAATGCCAGTGGCAACTACACCTGGAGCGGTGGTCCCGTTGGCGCCTCCAGTGTTAGTGGAACAAATAATAGTATTTACACTACGAGCTGGGCTTCGACTGGTACAAAGACAATTACGGTTACTCGTAGCGGCAGGAGTGGTACGTGCACAGTGGCGATAGCTGTCCAGCCCCAGCCCCCTCCCACTGTCTCCTGTGTTCGCAACGGCTCAGAGACAATTTATGCGGGCCAGAATGTAAGCTTTACTGGCAGTAGCGCTAATGCGAGTGGCAACTACACCTGGAGTGCCAGTCCTGCTGCCGCCAGCTCTAGCGTGAGCGGAACAAGCAACAGTACCTACACTGCGCAGTGGTCTTCGGCTGGCACAAAGACGATTACGGTTACTCGTAGCGGCGTGAGCGGAACATGTACGCTGCAGATTGAGCTACCCCCAACAGTGTTTACTTGTACCACCAGCACCATACCGGTAATACCTGGCGCCCAAGCGGGCGGGCCGCATGAGCCCAACGAGGAGTTTACGCTGCGCATAACCATAAATAATACCAGCGCTCAGTTTGCGCTGCCGATGACACAGGCAACACACCCGATCACGGTCAGCGTGTCGCCTTCGGGTATCAACGGGCTCGACGGAGGCACTTCGGCGACATATAACTATACGGCTAACCCGGGGCAGACGGTGCAGGTGAACGATACCGGTGTCTCTGGCAGCGCGCCCAATACGTACGCCTTTGCCATTAGTATTGGTGGCAATCCCTGTCCGGTCGATGTCTTAGTGGGGAATAAGTCCTACCTGAAGATCTATGGCTCCGACGTATGGGTCGGCGGCGGGTTCGAGCCAGCACCCTGCGATGCCGCCGCGAACAACGGCCATATCTATACCTTCGCCCGGGAAGTTAGTCCTGGCCAATATATTGGATCATCGGCCCAGCTGACCGTGACAGCACTGCTAACTATCAACGAATTCTACTCTGTGTCGACCAAGACGCCGGCACCGCCGGCACCGCCGAAAGGCCTGACGTTCGCTAATAACACAGCGGCTAATACTTACGGCGGCAACTTTGGCGGCAGCCGTTGCATCACTAACTACTGGGAAGATACAGCCGACGACGAGCTGCGCGGTGTTGGTCCGTTTAGCGGCAGCTTTGCGCCCGGGCTGCACCAGTACGTCAATGACAGCGCTCTGACCATCGGGGCACCGCTGACTGTGCCGTTAGGTTCGCAGGTAGCCATATTCGTAGATGGTGATGTCCAGATAAATGCCAACATAGAACGCGCCGGTGGAGCCACAAATACTAGCCAACTGCCGTACCTGGCTATCATTGCTCGCGGTGATATAAAAATTGCCAGTGGTGTCACCCGTATCGATGCGTTGTTGGTTGCTCAGCAACGTGACACAGACAGCGGCGGGGTCATACATACCTGCACAGCTACCGACGGCGGCACATTCAACTCTACTACCCTATATGGCAGCTGTTCTGGAAGCCAGCTGATAGTCAACGGCGCTATGGTCGCGCAGAGGGTAGACTACCACCGCGTATTCGGTACACTTAGCGGCGGCCAGCCCGGCGAATTGGCAGGCAGTTCGCAAGCCGCGGAAATAGTCAACTATACCCCCGATTTTTACTTGGCGCCCACTCCGCTCAGACGGCCCGGCGATAATAACAACAGCACTGGCGTCAGTCGGTATGACGCTATTTCTACCATGCCCCCGGTTTATTAGGGGTATGAGTACGGTGAAATACTGTGTACATGCGAAATGCTTATGGTATAATTCCAGACAATGATAAGTATCCGGCCGGTATCCAGCTGCAAGCGAAATGCCGGCGGACGGTAATCAAGGTGGGTCATGCAGCTAATCACAATACACAAACAACTTAAGATAAGAGGGACGCCAAAGGTATGAGCATATTGAGCGGCGTACCCAGCTTCTTCGGGTTGGATATCGGTACTACAGCGGTACGCGTGGTACAGCTGCGGGGCAGTGGCTCTACGAAAGCCCTGGTTAGATACGGCTACATGCCGCTGGATCCAAAGGTCTCTTTATCAGAGGCCAAAGCGGATCAGCAAAAGGTCGTCCAAACTGTCCGTGAACTGCTGGATCAGGCAGGCATCACCGCACGCGAAGTTGCCGTGGGGCTGCCTTCGAACAAAGTCTTCACGACGGTAGTTGATATGGATCGTCTTAGTCTGAGCGAACTGCACAAATCGCTTATGTATTCGGCAGACTCTCTGATACCCACGCCCGTATCGGAAAGCAAGTTGGACTGGGCGCTGTTGGGCGATTCGCCTAGCGATCAGAACAAAGTAGAAGTGTTGCTCAGCAGCGTACCCAACGACTTTATAGAGACGCGGCTGGATATGCTGGAGGCCATCGGCTTAAATGTCATTGCTTTTGAGCCGGACAGTTTAGCTCTGACCCGGGCTCTGACTCCACCTGACAATCAAGCGCCAATGATGGTACTTGATATCGGTAGTAAGACTACGGATATAGTTATAACTATGGCTGGCGCGCCGCGGCTCATCCGCTCGCTGCCTACGGGTACTGATGCGATTATCCGCTCGGCCCTGCAGAATCTCAATATAGACGAAAAGCAGGCGCAGCAGTTTGTATTCAAGTTTGGCCTGGGCAAAGAAAAACTAGAGGGCCAAATATATAACGCCATAATTGGTACAGTGGACTTGCTAGTCAATGATATCGAGAAATCAATCACATTCTTTCTGACCCGGTACACCAACCTCAAGCTTGATCGCATCATCGTAACCGGCGGCGCGTCGGTGCTGCCGGAGTTCCCACTATATCTGGCCAACAAATTTGGCCTGAACGTAGAAATTGGCAATGCCTGGCGCAACATAGCTTTCCCAGCTGATCGCCAAAATGAGTTATTGTCCGTGTCGAATCATTTCAGCGTTGCTGCTGGTCTAGCGGAGAGAAGCGAATGATGAAATCAGAAACTAGAATAGGTTCCGATACAGCTATTCTGATCTCTAATGTCTATGCTCTGAATTCTGCAATTGACCGAAGGGAGATTGCCCTATGATTCAATTCAACCTTCTGCCGGATATAAAGCTCGAGTACATAAAGATGCAGCGGCTCAAGCGGGTCGTGGTCTTGATTTCTATCGTGGCGGTGGCTTTTTCCGCCGGACTGCTTATACTGCTGCTCTCCTTCTCGGCGGTACAGAAACAGCACATCAGCAACCAAGACGCGGATATAGCCCGGCTGAGGTCAGAACTGGAGGATACGCCAGACTTGACGCGTATACTCAGTATTCAAAACCAACTCAACACTTTGCCAGAACTGTATAACGGGCGTCCGGCGGTAAACAGGCTTCCGACTTTCCTGGACCAGACTACTCCTAACGGCGTGGGTCTGAGCCGGCTAACGCTTGATTTTTCTAATAGCACTATTGAGCTGACTGGCCGCGCGCCGACCCTGGAAATGGTGAACGCGTATGTAGATACGCTGAAATATACGACGATAAAAAAAGACGCGGGTGAAGAGTCTGAAACATCTGCCTTCAGTGGAGTAGTGCTAAATACATTCGGCCGCGGCGTTGAAGGTGCCAACTTTACTATCTCTCTTAGCTTTGACCCTTACATTTTTGACATCAGCCAAGAAGTCGAGCTGACTGTCCCTAATCTGGTAACTACCCGGGCACAGGTACCTAGCCCCGATTTGTTTAACGGTGTAATACCCACTGGAGAGGAATAATCATGCAGCCCAAGTTGATGCCCAAAAAGCTCAGAATAGACAAAGACAAAACATTTATATTTGCTGTTGTATCGGTAGCGGCGGCTCTGACAGTCGCGGCGCTGGTGATAACCAAGGGAGTCTGGGGCCAAGCCAGTTATTTAGGCGCGGTAGCCAATAAAAAAGAGGTCGCGGTACAGCAGCTAGAGGCCAACAAGCAGGCTCTGGGCTCGCTGGAAGACGCGTATCGTACGTTTGACGGCCAGAGTCCAAATCTACTGGACGGCAATCCTGAAAGTACTGACGGCTGGGGTGGCAGCAACGCGACACTGGTATTGGACGCGCTGCCTAGCAAATACGACTTTCCCGCGCTGGCTGCCAGCATTGAGAAGCTTCTGATGGGGTATAACATTACCGGCATTACCGGTTCCGATGACAGCGTGGCCCAAACCGGAGCAAACGCGTCAGGTCCGGTGGAAATGCCCTTCAGTTTTAGCGTGACAACAAGCTACGATGGCTTCAAGCAACTGGTAACATCCTTCAACAGATCTATCCGGCCTTTCCAGATCACGATGCTCGATTTAAGCGGCAGCAGCATGAACCTGCAAGTTGATATCCAAGCGCAAACCTTCTACCAACCAGAGCGCGGCCTGCAAATCGAGGAGGTAATCGTACAATGAATCCCGTAAGTTCATATAGTATCAACGACCCGGGCACTGGCATAAGAGCCGGTAAAGCTGCACCGATTTACTTGGTTAAGCTAGGAGAACTAACGGGATGAAGCAACAAGACATAGCAGCGGTTATCATTATCGTATTTATGGCAGCAGTGTTGTCTTTCGTGCTGTCAGGCAAGTTCATTACTTCGGGTGCCAAAGACAGGACCGCCGAGGTAGTAAGCCCTATCCAAGCGGAATTCCAATTGCCAGACAGCAAAGTGTTTAATTCAGATGCTGTAAATCCGACCGTACGTATAGAGATAGCCCCCGGAACCAATCCCCAGCCTTTCATTAACCAGAACCAGTAAGGGCGGGGCGGTGAGCGTATTATCGACGACGACCCAACGGCAGGTGGAAGAAGAGCTAGTTAAAGCCGGTTTGATTACCCAAGATAAACTGGACGCACTCCACGAAAAAGCGGAAAAAGAAAGCAAACCTGCCTTTAGCTTGCTAGTCGACGAGGGCGGAGTAAGCAACGAAGACCTGACCAAAATAACTGCGCAGGTGACAAGGGTACCCTACGTTAACTTGACCAACGCTCCTATAGACGAGACGACGCTTGAACTTTTGCCACACGATATAGCCGAACGTTACATGGCCGTGCCTTTAGGCGAGATGCAACACCGGCTAGTAGTGGCAATGCTGGATGCTGATAATGTCCAGGCAGTTGACTTCCTTAGCAACAAGATTGGCCGTCCGCTCAAGGTCTACGCCGCCAGCGAGCAAGGTATCAGGAACGCTCTGATGTTATACAGCGCTAAGCTGGACGATAACGTCGCCGGTGCGCTCGAAAAGAGCGCTGCTGAAGATGACATTGACTCTAAGGCCGGCAGCAAAAAGAATAAAGATAAAAACATCCGCACCATCGTACAGGATTCACCGATTAGCAAGGCGCTCAGTACTATATTGGAGTACGCGGCCAAAAACCGTGCCAGTGACATCCATATCGAGCCGCTTGAGAACGAGCTTAAAATCCGCTGTCGTATCGATGGAGTCTTGCGCGAAATCATGAAGTTGCCCAAAAGCACCGAAGCGCCGCTGGTGTCGCGTATCAAAATCTTAAGCAACCTAAAAATCGATGAGCACCGTATCCCGCAGGACGGGCAGTTCACTATAAAGGTGGCAAACAAAGAAATCGACCTGCGTATTGCCATATCGCCGGTTGTGTGGGGCGAGCAAGTAGTTATCCGTTTGCTAGACAAGTCTGGTACCAGTCTGAAACTAGAGGACATGGGTTATACTGGCCGGGCGCTGCGTACTATCCGCAAAGGCATCGCTAATCCTAACGGTATGATCCTGACCAGTGGTCCGACTGGCTCGGGAAAATCCACATCGCTCTATGCGCTCATCCAGGAAATCAAAAATGACAGCATCAATATCGTTACTCTGGAAGACCCGGTAGAGTACAAAATGGACGGCATTAACCAGATTCAAATCAATGCCGAGGTCGGCCTGACTTTTGCCAGCGGTCTGCGTTCAATACTGCGCCAGGACCCGGATGTCGTGATGGTCGGTGAGATCCGTGATGCCGAGACAGCCAACTTAGCGGTACAGGCGGCACTTACGGGCCACTTGGTTTTTAGTACGCTACATACCAACTCGGCAGCTGGTATTTTGCCGCGTCTGCTTGATATGGGCATAGAGCCCTTTCTGATCGCCAGCACGGTACGTACAGTTATTGGGCAACGCCTGGTCCGACGGCTGGCCGAACCTGAAGAATACGAATCCGACAAAGCCGAAGCAACATTGATCCAGCAGCATATCGGCATGTTATTGCCCGAGAAAGAGACTGATATTGCCGCTGCCGCCAAAGATCTAGGATATGAAACCTTGCCACTGCGAGGCCAAAACGCTTATACTTTATATAAGGGCAAAGATGTCCCGGACGCTCC
>CAYWFI010000027.1:0-9168 GCA_964458165.1 uncultured Candidatus Saccharibacteria bacterium | reverse complement strand
CCCGCCCTGGCCCGCGGCAAAATCCAGCTAACTGGCGCTACGACTACCAACGAATACACCAAATATATCGAAAAAGACACTGCTCTGGAGCGTCGCTTCCAGCCTATTCAGGTACCAGAAGCCACCGTACCAGAGACACTGGCTATTCTAAAAGGCCTGCGCAAACACTACGAGAAATTCCACGGCGTCAGCATATCCGACGAAGTTATCGAAGACACTGTCGCGCTGGCCAAACGCTATGTGAATGATCGTTTTATGCCCGATAAAGCCATTGACTTGCTTGACGAAGCCGCTGCCCACCTGAGGATAGACAAGGGCAAGACGCCGCCCGAACTGCGCAAGCTGCAAAAAGAGCTCAAGCTTTTGAACGTACGGATCGACGACGCGGTAGACAACGAAGACTACCAAAAAGCCGCCGAAGCCAAGCAGCGCGCCAGCCAGATCCATGCCCGGATAGACAAGCTTATGGCCGAGGGCAAGGAAGCTAAACGCCTCAAACTATCAAGTGAGGACATAGCCGATGTCGTAGCTCGAATGACTGGCGTGCCGGTTAACAAAGTTATCCGCAGCGAGGCCAAGTACCTGCGCAATCTGGAGAAAAATCTCTCTAAGCACGTCATTGGCCAGCACGAGGCCGTGGAGGCATTAGCCCGGGCCGTACGGCGCAACCGTATTGGTATTGGCCAGACCAGCCGCCCCATCGGCTCGTTTATATTCCTCGGTCCTACCGGTGTCGGCAAGACCGAGCTGGCCCGGGTATTGGCCCGCGAATTCTTTGGTTCGGAATCCGCCCTTATTAAGATCGACATGTCTGAGTTCGGCGAGCACCACAACGTGTCACGCCTAGTCGGAGCGCCGGCTGGTTATGTTGGCTACGACGATGGCGGCCAGCTGACAGACAAAATCCGCCGCCAGCCCTACAGCGTGGTGTTGTTCGACGAGATTGAAAAAGCCCACCCGGACGTATTCAATATGCTGTTGCAGCTGCTCGAAGACGGCCGGTTGAGCGACGCTAAGGGCCGTGCTATCGACTTTACCAACACCATCGTCATCATGACATCCAACATCGGCGCCGATAAGCTGCAAAAGGAAGCCAGCTTCGGTTTCTCGGCCGTCGGAAAAAGAGATATCGAGGACCTGGACGAGCTCCACACCGAGAACAAACACAAAGTCCTGGACGAACTGAAGAAACTAATGCGCCCCGAGCTGCTCAACCGTATAGACAAGGTAATCGTCTTCCGTGCCTTAACGCGCAAAGACGCGCTGGCCATTATGGATTTGCAATTAGACGAACTACGAGGCCGTTTGGTCAAGCACGGCATTGGCCTGCAGGTGAAACCCGCCGCCAAACAGCACATGCTCGAAGAGGGTTATGATGCCAAAAATGGCGTCCGGCCGATGCGCCGACTGCTGCAAGATCAGATCGAGGATCACATCGCCGGCGGTCTGCTGGACGAAAAATATCAGAAAGGCGATGTTCTGCAAGTGGGCGCCGGCAAAAAGGGCTTAACCTTTGCCGTCCAGCGCGAAAAGCCGGTTACTGCCAAGAGTTAGAACATATTCGGGCTCTGACCTGTTCTTGCTTTTTGAATCAAAAGGCATGAGCGAACGCCACAGGCGAGCCGAAGGCTCCCTGTAAAGTGTCCTGTGAGGCAAAAAGCAAGAACAGGTCAGCCTATCACTTAGGTGTATACTGGAAGTTATAGAGATGAAACGAGTATTCAGCAGCATATTTAGTATTACCCTGATAGTAGTGCTCATTGGTGCTATTATGCTGCGCCAGGACATCCGCGACTGGTCGCGCCTGCGCGGTTATACGCCTCCGGTCGAAATTGCCGCTTTGGCTGATAACACGACTATGTTAGACAATTCCCGGCGGCTGTTTTACGTCCAGCATCCGGTGCTGGCAGACAAAGCTACTTTTAACGAACACTGCCGCGAGAACGAACACACCATTGTGCTGGGATGCTACATTCACGGGCGGGGCATATTCTTGCTTGATGTCGACGACGAACGCCTGAGCGGTATCAAAGAAGTCACTGCCGCTCACGAACTGCTGCATGCTGCTTACGAGCGTCTGAGCAGCAAGGAGCGCAGCCGGGTTGACAGGTTGTTACAGCAAGCCTACGACAACCTGGACAACGAGCGTCTGCGTCAGACCATAGAGCTCTACCGCCGGCAGGATCCAAACGTTGTACCCAACGAGCTGCACTCTATTTTAGGCACAGAAGTCCGTACTCTGCCGGCCGAACTAGAGGAGCATTATGCCCGCTATTTTTCTGACCGCCTGGCGGTAGTGACTTACTCCGAGCGTTACGAACGGGTGTTTTTGGAGCGTCGTAACCAGGTACGGATCTACGACGAACAGCTCAAAAGTCTTAAATCACACATAGAGTCTCTGCAAGCCAGCCTGGACAGCCAAAGGATTAGCCTGGACAGCCAGCGCAGCCAGATGAACTCTTACCGTAGCAGCGGCCAGACGCAGGCTTATAACGAGCAGGTGCCGATATATAACCAAAAGGTCAACGCCTACAATCGGGACATCGAACGGCTAGAAGCCCTGATCATAGAGCACAACGACATAGTACAGCGGCGCAACGATGTAGTCTCAGAAGAAGCCGAGCTGGTCGAGGCTATTGATAGCCGCGATGTCGTGCCGCAGCAGCGGTAGGGAATAGAAACTAGGAAATAGGAATTAGAAAATAGATATGGCGTGAAAAGCCCGTGAAACAGAGGTAGGATATTGATTTATTTGACAAGGTATGGTATAATGAGAAGATAGGGTGTGTTAAGTTTTTCAGCTCTGTCTCTGTCATCTCACCGTAAATCTCAAAAAATCGCTTGAGGTTTGCGGTGAGGTAGGCGGTATACTGTATTTAAGTATGGCCAAAAAGGGAAGTATCAGATACGTTTGTCAGAACTGCGGGGCTATTCATTCGTCCTGGATGGGTAAATGTTCTGCCTGCGGCGAGTGGAATAGTATTGTTGAGCAGCTTGACGCGGCGGCTCTAAGCGCGCCAGGCGGGCGCAAGCTGGATGTATCCGCGGTGACTACAGTCGCGCGGACCAAGCAGCTGGGTCGTATCAAGGCCGGTTTTAGCAGCGTTGACGATGTTTTGGGCGGCGGTTTTGTGCCGGGCAGCGTGACGCTTATTGCCGGGCAGCCGGGTATCGGCAAAAGCACGCTTTTATTACAAATCGCTTACGAGGCCGCTAAGACCACGAAAGTGCTGTACATCAGCGGTGAGGAGTCCGTTCACCAGGTAGGGCTTCGTGCCAAACGGCTGGGGGCCGACCACAAGGACTTGCTATTGGCATCCAGCACATCGGCCGATGATATCGCCGCGACTATCGGCAGCGGCGAGCACCAGTTAGTGGTAGTTGATTCTATCCAAACCGTCAGCGCCGCGGCGGTGAGTTCGGCCGCCGGTTCGGTATCGCAAATCACCAATAGCACCCAGATGCTTATGCAGGCGGCCAAGGCCAGCAATACGGCGCTGCTGCTAGTAGGCCACGTAACCAAAGAGGGCTCGATTGCCGGGCCGAAGGTACTGGAGCATGTCGTAGACGTGGTGCTGCAGCTAGAGGGCGATAGATACGGCGGCTTCAAAATCCTGCGCGGCGTCAAAAACCGCTTTGGCAGCACGCACGAATCAGCTATATTCGAAATGAAAGACGACGGCCTGCAGCCAGTAGACAACCCGTCAGCGGCCTTACTAGAAGAACGGCAAGTTAGCGACGGCTCGGTAGTACTGGCTACGCTAGAAGGCGCCCGTCCGCTGCTGGTAGAGGTGCAGGCGCTGGTAAACACCACCAGTTACGGTTACCCCAAGCGTACCGCCAGCGGTATCGATAGCAACCGCGTTAATTTATTAATCGCCATGCTTGAAAAACGCACCAAGCTGAACTTAGCTGATAAAGACATTTATATTAACATCGTCGGTGGGCTAAAAGTCGCCGAACCGGCGGCGGATCTAGCAGTGTGCATGGCTATAGCCTCGGCCTCAAAAGGCATGCAGCTCAAACAAGACGCGGTGGTGTTCGGCGAGGTGGGCCTAAGCGGCGAGATACGGCGGGTGCCGTTTGCCGATAAGCGTATCGCCGAAGCTAAGAAACTTGGCTTTAGCGGCGCTATCGCGCCAAAGGGGAGTGCTGATGCCAAATCAAAATCTTTTGTGAGTGAAGTGCGTGATATCCGGAGTGCTTTGAATCAATTCTTAAGCAAGTAGGACCAAACAGATCTTTGACGGTAGTTCTTAGATCTTAGAACAGCTGCCAAACTTGATTACTAAGAACTAAGAACTAAGAACTAAGAACTAAGAACTAAGAACTAAGAACTAAGAACTAATACGTGACCGTAACAGTGCTGGTAGTGTTGTTTTCTTCGTCGCGGGCGTAGACGACCGTGCCGCTGGATACACTCGATTCGCACTGACTGGCGCTAATATCGTTACAGCCTACCACTATAAGTGGCATGCCGCTTTGACGTCTCACCGTGACATCGCCATCGTTTCCAACCCAGTTGAAGCGGACCAGACCGCCGCCTAGGTGCGTAAAGCTTAGGCTAAATCCGCTGCTGGCAGCTGAAAGGTTGACATTGACCGGGTTTGAAACGGTACTGTACAGTACGCTGTCTATGATCTCGGCGGTTATAGCCACATTGCCGTTGGTGGCGGGGCTGTACGCGATACCGCTGGCCGCCGCCGCTATGCCCACCGAACCGCCGCTGATAGTCTGTCCATTCACCTTGAAGTTGACCACGCCTGGCCGTTCGGCGCTATCTAATGGATGCGTGCCGGGCGTGGCGCTGGCGCGCAGCGTGTAATTACCGTTGTTACCGCTGACACTAACACTGACACTTGGGCGTACATCAGTACATAAGTGGACATCGTCTCGTTCGTTGGTATTGGCACTGCCGGTCACGAACGTATCGCCGCTGAACTGTGCCGCCGAACCGCCGGTTTCTTCGCGCTTGGCTAGATCGGGCGTACATTCGGTGGCAAGTTTGCCGGATACGATGTCGATGGTCCGCTTTTCTCTGCTGTTGGCGTTGCTTTTGTACCAGACCGGGAATATGTCGTTATCCGGGCTTGGTTCGACCGTACCGCTGCCTACGTGGCTGCGTACCACATAAGCTGGCAGTGTCTGGATGCCGCTGGGCTTTTGCCAATCCATTGGCTGCAAGTCGCGGTGCGCTCTGGTCATAAAGTTCTGGAATATCGGCCGGGTCATTGTCTCCATGAATCCAGTCATCTCGCGCGAGCGGTTGTGGTAGCCCACCCAGACGGCGGTAGCGTATTTTGCCGAGTAACCGGTAATCCAGCCGTCCTTTGAGTCGTTGGTGGTTCCGGTTTTGACGGCAAACTTCCATTCGCCCTGATTACCGCGGAAACGGTGAATCTTGCTGGACAGGTAACTTGCCCTAGGGTCAGACAAAATATCATTGATGATATAAGCCGTGTCTTCGCGGACTGTTTGGACACCGCCCTCTAGCTTCCATTCGTAGTTGGTGCGTTCGTTGCTGTCGACTATTTTCAAGATATATGTCCGCGGCAGGCTCAGGCCGTTGCGGCTGAATGTGGCCAGGCCATGGACATGCTCGTCCATTTTCAGGTAGGCACCGTCGCCGATGGCCGATGATCCGTAACATTGTTCTTCGTTAATCGGAATAAACTCGGTTGTTCCGGGCGCGTAGCAGGTGTAGCCATAACTGCCGGGATTGCTGGCGTTCATAATGTTCTCGGCGGTTTCAATGGTCTTGTCTACGCCGGCAATCAGCATGGCCTTGACAGCCGGGACGTTGCGCGAGGCGCCTAGGGCGTAGCGTACGGTTACCGGGCCGGGATACCGGAAGTCGTAGTTCTGCAAGCAGTTGCCGCCTTGCTGCGGCCGGGCTTTGTTGGTACATGGGTAGCCTGGCAGCACGCCTTGCGCGTCATACAGCACGGAACCGGCACCCACGTTTTCGGTGTTTTCTATCAAGGCCGCGTAATCATATGGCTTGAAGCTGGAGCCTGGCGGCAACGGCGTACGGGCGTAATTGTTCTGGCCGTATTCGGGGTTGGCAAAGTCCGGTCCGCCCACCATAGCTACGATCTGGCCGGTCTCAACGTCCTCTGTTGTCATGGCAGCCACATTACCGCGCTGGCGAATAACCTGTTGAACACCGTTGGCTATTTCTTCTTCGGCGATAGTCTGAAGATTCAAGTCCAACGTGGTGGTGACTTTCCAGCCAGAACGGTTGACTGTCTCGGCGCCAAACTGCAGGTCCAGCTGTTCTTTGGCGGATAGAACGAAATGAGGCGCCCGGATATTGTCATATTTGCTGTCCGGCCGCTGTACGGTCGCCAGCACGTCAACTTCCTTGGCGGCATCGCGCTCCTCTGAGGTAATAAAGCCCATATCCCGCATCACGTCCAATGTGTAGTGCATTCGGCCGATGATAGCTTCGCGGCCGGTTTCGCCGCCTAAGTCTTCTTCGAAGTACACGCCGTATGGTGAATAGTAACTAGGCGACTGCGGTATGGATGCCAAAAAGACTGATTCCGCTAGGGTCAAATCCTTAGCTTCTTTTCTAAAGTAGTCAGCAGTCGCGGCCTGAGCGCCGTACTGGATATTGCCGTAGGGCGCGGTGTTCAGATAACCTGTTAGGATCTCGTCTTTGGTATAACTGCGTTCCAGCTCGACCGACAGAATAAGCTCCTTGACCTTACGCGTATAAGAACGGTCATTACTCCAATCCTGGCTGAGCTTAACCAGCTGCTGGGTGATAGTAGAACCGCCCTGCGAACGACTGCCGCCGGTCAGGTTGGCGAAAGCGGCACGAGTGATGCCGCGCATATCAAAACCACCGTGATTAAAGAAATCCCGGTCTTCCAGCGCGATAGTCGCTTGCTTGAGGTATTCGGAAATCTGATCACTTTGCACGGGTATGCGCTTGACGGCGTCGTAATCTTCCCAGAGCAACGTTTCGCCCGTGCGGTCATAGTAGCGGATGGATCCGCCGATGTTATTGCCGGAAATATCACGCAGATTCGGCAGGTCCTTGCGGAAATAAGCGAAAACTCCCACCATCAGAACAAACAACACGATAATGCCAATACCAGCAAGCTTGAGCGCCATAATAGCGCCCTCGCGGCTAAACCAGTATTTGGCCAGACGTCTGGGGTTGATACGGTAGAAAAACCGCTTGATACGACTCTTGGGCATGCCGCGCAGACGCTCGGCTTTGCGCAGGGCTTTCTCGTCGCGGGACGCCTTTAAGCGGTCAGACAGGGATGTATGGAGCTTGATCTGCTTGCCGCTTTTCGTGACATGGACGTTTTTCTTGGCTGATTTGCGCGGCTTCTTAGACTTGGGGGACTTTCCGGGGGTCATCTTGGGTAAACATCGCTCCTTTGTTGCTACTGATTATAGCAAAATGCTTATAGATACACATACTATATTTTTGCGAAAACAGGGGTTGTCCGGTAAGCTAAATATGAGTTCAATACTATTCTAATATATACAAACTGAGAGAACACTTAAGACTATGAGTCAAATGATTATGAACCCATTCCATACCTCCCCTCCAGCCTTGACCCATCCTGGCGGCACGGTTTGGCAGTTTTGCTTCGCACCGTATCTACGGATACGCTTTGTCGCAAGAACTCCCAAGCCGTACTCGCCAGGACGGCTCTCGCTTAACAGATTGGAGATATGAAATGAGTTCATTATCAGAAGACCTAGCCTGGCGCGGTTTTGTTAATCAAACTACCCTTAAGGACATATCAGCACTCGACGGTGAGCCGATCACGTTCTATTGGGGTGTCGACCCGAGCGCGGACTCAATGCAAATTGGCAATCTGGCTATGGCGATGATGGTGCGGCATTTTATAGCTCATGGCCACAAGGCGGTGCTGCTGGTTGGCGGTGCTACCGGTATGATTGGCGACCCGGACGGCAAAAAGCAAGAGCGCGACCTGCGAGACCTAGACGAAATAGCCAAGAACAAAGCGGCAATCGCCGAACAGTACAAGACAGTCTTTGCCGGCCAAGCGTTTGAAATCGTTGATAATTACGATTGGTTCAAGAATATTGGCTATATGGATTTCCTGCGCGATGTAGGCAAGCACGTGCCCATGCGTCAGATGCTTAACCGGGAGTTTGTTCAGAACCGCCTGAGTGATGATGGCGATGGCATATCATACGCGGAGTTCAGCTATAGTCTTATCCAGGGTTACGACTTTCTACACCTGTTCCGTGAAAAAGGCGTGACGCTGCAGGTCGCGGGCGCGGACCAGTGGGGCAACAGTATCGCGGGCGTAGAGCTGGTGCGTCGCATCGGTGGAGGCGAGGCCCATGTCTGGACTGGACCACTTGTTGTCAATAAGTCAACAGGCATGAAATTTGGTAAGTCCGAAGACGGCGCCGTCTGGCTTGATGCCAATAAGACCAGCGTCTATAAGTTCTACCAATTTTGGCTGAACGCGGACGACGAAGGCGCTATAGATTATACGAAGATATATACTTTGTTATCAAAGGAACAAATCGAAGACATCGAGCGTCAGTTTAACGAAGACCGCGCCGGCCGCCTGGCGCAAAAAACCCTGGCATACGAAGTAACCAAGCTGATTCACGGTCAGGAGCGGGCTGATTCGGTCAAGCGTATCAGCGAAGTGCTTTTTGGCGGTGGCGATTACACTCAGCTGACACGCGAGGATTTTGACCAGCTTAAGGCCGAGCTGCCTGTAGTAGAGGCGAAACAAGGCGAAACACCGCTATATGAAGTGCTGGTATCGGCCGGACTAGCCGGTTCTAACGGCGAGGCCCGCCGGTTCCTGGAATCAAACGCCGTCTATATCAACGGCCAGCAAATACCGCTCGCCAAACAAACCCTCGACGAGTACGACGCCATAAGCGGCCATGCTATCATAAGACGCGGCAAGAATACTTCTGCTGTTGTTCAATTCGTATAAACTTAATAAGAGAACTCCATGACAACCAAAAATACGACCCAAAAAAAGGCTGATCATTATGATGACGGCACGCATAACTATCTGCACTACTGGAATGGGCGGGATTACGAACACGCCGCCGAGGTGATCGCACTGAGTAAAATGCTGAAGGGCAAGCGTTTTAAGCACGCTGTTGACGTGGGCGGCGGGTACGGCCGCCTTAGCGCCGTAC
>CAYWFI010000026.1:0-9408 GCA_964458165.1 uncultured Candidatus Saccharibacteria bacterium | reverse complement strand
AGTACCGGACACCTTTTGAAGTGTTGCAGAGGTTTTGAGTTAGTACGGTATCACCTCTGTAAAGTTATTATTTCACGTACTTTTCACGGCATAAAATGCATGTTACTTGAGATAATGACCTATAATCGGGTGTACAATAGCCCTAACCTTATGAGTACGGATATAGCCGATAAAATCGACCAGCATTTTTCGCGGTACAAGATGCGACGGTATAAAAAGGGTCAAATTCTTGTTCTTGGCGGCGATGAGCCGCAGTATATTTACTATGTAAAATCCGGCAAGGTGCGGCAGTATGGGATTTCTTACCGTGGTGATGAAATCGTGCTAAACGTGTTTAAGAAAGGAGCTTTCTTTCCGTTACTTTCGTTTGTTGCCAGACTGCCCAACCGTTACTTTTTTAGGGCTGAGACGGATATCGAAGTACACTTGGCTCTGCCTGCCGAAACTGACGTGTTTCTAAAGACTAACCCGGATGTTATGTATGATTTGTTGACCAGATTGTATACGGGTATGGACGGAATCATGAGACGGATGTTCTATCTGATGGCGGGCAGCGCCAAAGACCGCCTGCTGTACGAGCTGCTCATAGAATGCCGCCGGTTTGGCGAGCCGCGGGACGGCGGCAGCCAGTTTGTAGCGACGCATGTCAGCGATATTGCCGCCCGAGCCGGGCTATCTCGCGAGACCGCCAGCCGTGAAATGCAAAAATTATCAGGCCGGGGGTTAGTCCGGGTCGACTCCAAAGGGATTACGGTTACAAACATTAAAGAGCTGGAAGAAACTCTGGGTTCAGAACTGTAACACCGACTTGTCGATGGTTTCAAATATCTTGTTCTGAATCTCTGAGCTGCGGCGCTTGTAGCAAGCCATCTTAATTTCTGTCGGTTGCAGCTGGTAAGCCACGTAATTACCGGCGGCCAGTTTGGTTACCGGCGGGATGGCGCTATCGGCGGTATGCAGCGATGCTCGCAGTGATTCCATAAACACTGCGTGGGATTCGTCCTCATCAGTGATTTCAGATACCTCGCCCCGGATTTGGACGGTTGTTTGCGAAGGTTCGTCAAAAACGACCAATACCGCCTGTTTGTTATAGGCCAGGTTGCCGCTCTTGCGTGTGAAGCGTTTGGTCATAAAGCGGACGACAAACGTCTTATCGGTCCGGTAGTAAAGCGCCGCGGCATCGGGCGTGCCGTCCGGACTGACCGTGGCTAGTACGCCGGTTTTCTGGCTGCTTAAAAACTTGCGTATCCTCTCCTCCTTGCTGGTGGGCGTGTTGTTAGTTTTGGCTCTGCGTGTTTGTGATGCATTCATTTTTATAGCTTCCTTTCTGCCTATCCATTGTGACTTATAGGCAATTGTCTAGTCTGCGCCTGCTGTCAATATACGGGCGTGATATAGATCACACCTAGGTTTTATAGCGGACTTTAGGGACATCACATCCTGACCTGCCGCGCCTAACCCTTGATACGGACTTTTCGTTTGTCGCCGTATCTACGGATACGCTTTCGCACGAAAAGACCCGTCTGAAACAAAACTGGTCAAATTATGCTAGAGGCATTTCATAATGTAATGCCTCTAAGGTACAATAAAGGTAAAGCTTGCTTAGGAAATGAAAAAGCCTCAAACCAAAACAAAGAAACCATTCTACTTGAGCCCAACGCACCAGTTGTTGCTAGCTATCGCGTTGTTTATCTTGGTTGCCGCCGCTTCGCGCGGGGCGGATATGACAGCGTGGGAAGTCAGTGTTTTTAACTTTATTTACGGCCTGCCCGGCTTCTTGCAACCCTTCTTTTTCACGATTACACAGGCTGGCAGTATCCATGCTGCCGGTATTTTGCTTGTTATCTTTCTGTTAAAGAAGCGTCACAACGCGGTGATACGGCTGCTATTGACTGCAGCACTGGCATACCTGGCTACCGGCTTTGCCAAGGACATATGGGGGCGAATGCGTCCGAACGAGTTGCTAATTGATGTGGTAAATCTGGACTACACGGTGCGCGGCCCGGGTTTCCCATCGGGCCATATGGCACTGGCAACGGCACTGGCGTTAACCGTAGGCCGCTATTTGCCCAAAAAATACCGCTGGGTGATACCTGTCTGGATAGTTGGTGTGGGCCTGTCCAGGGTTTATCTGGGCATTCACGCGCCGCTTGATATCATTGGCGGCTTTGCTATCGGCTGGGCGGCGTATGCTCTGTTCTGCCACGTTAGGATATATAACCTGGTGTCTAGCAATAAGAGTAAGCCCAAAAAGCCTCGGAAAAAGCCGGCCTGATAAGATTTATGCCAGTCCAGCCGGTCGTTGCTATTGATATTTTGTTATAAAGTTATATAATTTATGGAATGGAACAGATTTCTAGACGTAATTTTTTGGTTGCCAGCGCCGCGGCTATAGGCGGTTACGCGTTAAGTGGTTGTGGCAGCCCCGAACATGAGCAGCTTCCTGACGCGAACGCTAATACTATTTCACGTATCGACGGGCCGGCTACGGCTCACGCGCAAGCAGAACGTCTAAATCCCCCACCCCCCCCACGACCGCCGCAAACCTGGCAGCCTGGCCAATTTGTCAGGTCTGCTTCGATTGGGTACAACGGTATGGCGTTAAATTACGACGATGGGCCTTCACCGTATAACACGGATCCTATCCTGCGCACCCTCGCAAAATACGGCATAAAGGCAACCTTTTTCGTGATAGGAGTTAATGTTATTGCCTGGCCCGAAATCTTGCGGCGAATCGTAAACGAAGGCCATGAAATTGGTAATCACAGCCATACGCACAGTCCGTATGCCGCGGCGTCGCTGGCAGCCCAAATACCGGTTAATCAGCAAATCATTCATAACACGGTAGGTATATATCCTGTAGCAAACAGGGCGCCGGGATTAACGCGGGGCCAGATTATCCTCAATACCTGTAAGCAGTATGGACTCTATGAAGCGCACACGACTATCGACTCTTTGGATTGGAGATCCCCGAGAATTCCAGCCCATAGTATCGCCAACAACGTACTTGGCCCGCTTCATCCCGGGGCAATGCCGCTGCAACACGATGGCGGTAATGGCCGGCCAACTCCGGCAGCCCAAGAAGCTATTATTCAGGGAGCGTCGGCAAAGGGATATGTATTTAATACGGTTACGGGCCTTATTAACACCGGTGCCCCGAGCCCGGGAACATTTACCTACGCCTCGAATCTCGAGGTTGCACAAAACCTAGATGACGGTGCATATGTTGATGTCTGCAACTACGATCCTGAAACGGAATTAAAACAAAGACTGGGAGATACAGATCTGAAATACGCTGAGAAAATGCGGATCAATGAAGCCCTGTTGCAACTTGAAGAAGCTAAACGAGATTAGCTTTACAACGAGTAGTGCAGCTTTATATAAACTGATTTTTGTTTTGTTAATTTTCGCTACATTGTGCCACAATTACAGTAATGAAACAGAGCATAAGGTCAAAAAGTAAATCACCCTTGCCTGATTTCGTGGCGAAAAACGTTGAGGATATTGATTTTAGCTATCTCAAGAAGCAAGGGGTCAAAGCTTGTTTTTTTGATCTGGATCATACTATTTTAAATCAGGGTACAAATTTGGTTAGTGAAACAATTTTAAAACAGCTTAGAGGACTCAATATAGAGCTCTATATCGCGACTAACCGCAGATACACTGACGAACTGCGGGTAATTTCTAAACAGCTCCACTCTAGAGGAATAATGCATTCGGCGCCAAAAGGTATCTTTAAGCCGCGCAAGGCCTACTACGAGCGTTTGATTGCTTTGGCGGGTGTCGCGCCGGAAAATATTGTCATGGTTGGCGATAGGATATTTCAGGATATATGGGGTGCCAACAGAATGGGAGTCCGCTCGGTGCTAGTCAGCAAGCTAGGTCCAATCAGGTGGTGGGACCGGATAACAATTATTCCTGACATAGTGCTGCCAGCGTTATTTAAAGGCAGGTACAGCAATGTCTGACCCTCGCAATAAACCAGTCAATCCAAGACGGGTCAGCTACGCTCGCAACCCGATGTATGTTTTCTATGCTCTGCTCGCGGTTTTGATTTACTTGGTCTGCTGGCTATATGTTTCCCGCCAACAGATTGGTTTTTTTGAAAGAAACCTATTCCATTTAATTTACGGATTGCCCGGATATCTGATAGGGCTGTTTGTAGTTAGCTTGGTTGTTGGAATTATTGGTACGATGGTGGGAGTTGTGGTGTTTGGTTTTGTTCGCAAAAGATACGACATAATATTTCGAACGTTTTTCGCGGTATTTTTTAGTAGTGTAATCGCCGTGTTGCTAAGCGGCGTAGTGCACCGCGGGCAACCTTCTGATTTACTGCCAGATGTAACACAGCGTTTGGGCACATCCAGTCTGGGTTTCCCTGCCGCAATAATGGCCATCATAACTGCGGCTGTGTTAACTCTGGCGCTGTACGCGCCCAATTGGTCGCGCAGGTGGGTAAAGCACGTTCTTGCGATGGTTGGTGTGTCGCTTGTGTATTTGGCTATAAACTTGCCGGTCGATGTGGTGGGCGGTTACGCGGTTGGGCTCTTTAGTTTTAGCCTTTGCTCGCTGGCTTTTGGATCGGTTTTTCATCCAATTGATATCGAAAAACTCATGGGTAAACTTAAAGCTGGCGGTATGAAGGGCATACGACTAAAACCAGCTTCCGTGGACGCTAGAGGATCAGTGCCTTTTTTCGGTTCATATGACAAAGGCCCGGTTTTTGTAAAAGTCTTTAACCAGGATAACAACGCGGCTGATTGGCTTTTTAAGCTTACCAGGCGCGTACGCTTTCGCCGTCTAGAGGACGAGGTACCATCATTGACACCCAAACGCGCCATAGAGCATGAAGCCTACATGACTTTGCTCGCTAAATACTTTGCCGGAGCGAATGTTCCCGAACTGATAGGGGTGTTTAAAGTTGCTCAAAACACCTACGCCATGGTTACCGAACGGATTGATGCCTATGGTCTGGATTCTCTGGACAGTAGTAAAATTACTGATGATATGTTGCTCAAAACATGGAAAGAAATAAATAAACTACACGATGCCAGAATTATTCACAAAGATTTGCGGGCAGCCAATATAATGATCGAAAAATCCACTGGCTTGCCTTGGATCATTGATTTTGGGTTCTCTGAAAGTGCTGTCGATAAGAGGTCGTTTTACAAGGACACAGTCGAATTTATCGCCTCTTCCGCTACCAAGGTTGGTGCCAAGCGAGCTGTGAAAGCCGCTTTAACGGCCACAAGCCCCGAGGACATCAAGCTTGCCGCGCCGTATATGCAGTTTTCGGCTTTGTCTGGAGCGACGACTACCCAACTTAAACAGCGTCCCGGTCTTTTGGAAGAAATTAAAGCCGAAATGTCCGATGTAATTCGTGCCCCCAAAAAGTAAACCGAAGAAATGCCCGTATGAACGTACGGCCTAAATCCCTGGTGGTTCTATGGCAACACCAAAAGTCTACATGTTTTTCCTGACTGAACATCAGGAAAGGAGCATGGAACTATGAAGTCTTACTGTGTTGGGGGGGTTGTAGGCCCTGCTTCTTCGAGCTGTTGCTCGAGATCAGCAATTCTTTGATTTTGCTGTTCGATCGTGGCTTTAAGCGAGGCGTTCTCTGCTTGTAATGATTCGAGCGTCTGCTGACCTTCGGTGATAGCCTCTTGTCCTTCCTGTATTTCGTCACTGGCGCCTGACCTTGCCTGTTCTAGTTCCTGTTGTAACGATGTAAGTTCCTCTTGTTGCTTATTCTCCGTCATGTTCACCCCGATAAAATAACCAACAATCCCGCCCACAAGTAGTGTAGCAATAGCAATGGCTACTAATTTGTTGTTGCTTTTTGAAGACGTACTAGATGAAGTTTCTGACATAATTCCCTCCTTAATAGTAGATATGGTGTCCATTATACACACATAATGAATCCGTTGCATTTTTCTTTGCCGGAAATTATGGACGGAACTTTGATTTAATTAACTACCTAGATATTTAAAGAATAATTTAATGGTAACTTCTCGAAAAAGCCGCAAGTAATGACACGAATAGGTAAAAACCAAAGGTCAAGCCTCGCGCCAGCAAATATCCTGCAACCGCGAATACAATCGCGTGTACGCTGACCAAGCTTCCAAGGAACGCTGCAAGCGCAACTAAGAACGCTATTAAGCCGCTCAAAAGCTGCCTGCGGCGCAAATCCTTATTGGTTGTCCATAAGACACCGGCTAGTATTCTGGAAATGCCGCTTACCAGTATGTATCCACAAACTATAATAAGCGCCAGCAGTAGCGAGAATTTGAAATGATTTGTCAAAACAAAGCCGAGCACAATACCAAACATGCCAAGTGAAAAATATCCAATATATGATAACCCTTCATTTTTTAAGGAAAAAGATCCGCGTATAAATTGAAAGCTTTGGGCCATGACTAGAATCGCTACGCCGGCTACAAGCGTTTCTTCTTTGTACTGACTGAAAAGCAATAGTCCGGCGCTTACGTACAGAAGCCCTTTGACTAATAATATCGGGCTAGCTAACTTTACTAGTTGTTTGAGAACCCGGTTTGGCTTTATCTTCCCCTTTTTTACAGAAGTATCCTCTATGTTAGGTTGAATTACTCGCAGTAAAGCCTTGGGTTGATAAAGCGGGAAGTTGTGCGTGCCGCCGCTGATTGTTACTACTCTTGGTTTTCGCATAAGTTTAACAATGGAATGTAGTTGTTGTTCATCGATTAGCCGGTCTTTTTCACCATAGATAATAGTCGTATTTACGTTCTTTATCTGCCTAGCCAGGTTAAATGAGTTCTGGTTTTTAACCGCGTTGGTCGCGGACCGGATGGTGGGAATAAACTTAGCGATTTTCTTCCTGCCTACGGTTTTTGAAATAGTGGAAACAAGATAGCCAGTATCAGAAAAATACTCAATATAGTTGAATTTTTTAACGAGTAGCCTTTTGTAACTCTGCGCAGGGTTGATAAGCACTGGCGAGGCTAGAAAAAGTTGCTTCACCTGCTTCGGATACGCTGCCGCGAAGGCCATGGCTACGAGCGCCCCGAGCGAATGACCGATCAAACTGAACTTTTTCACACCCATAGAGTCGAGTGTGCGCTTGAGCCACTTGACCTGATCCTCGAGGCTATACGCGATATTTCGCGGCTTTGGCGAGCGGCCAAAACCCAGCAAATCAATTGTTATAACACGGTGCTTTTTGGATAGAATCGGCAGCATGTTGTCCCAATAACCTGATGAGCTTTCGATGCCGTGCAGCATTACCAACACACTACCATTCCCCAGGTCCGTACCCACATGCAGCAGTTGCTGCTGGTAGCGGGTCAGTACTTCGACCATCTGCTGGGGCAGGTACTGAACAAGCATATGATCGTTTTTGACAATACCCAATGTTTCTATTTCCATGAGAGGTTTTATTTTCCGGAGTGCCAGCAGCTGGCCATGCACGACAAAGACATCGCGTTTACCGGAGTAGAAAGTAGTCGGTGAAACTACTTTCCGCAAAGTTTTCGCGAATTCGAACTCATTGATTAAGTTTTTTAGATTCAGCCGGGTGACTTCGGGGTCTAATTTATTATCATAGGCGTCAATCAGCACGTGTAACCATTTTATGAGGTTTTCCTTTTCGACAATTTTATAAAGTAATTTGTCTTTTTTGAGCGATTTATCGACCCAGCGATAAAGAGTCAAAGAAATTTTCGTATAAAGGAGTGAATTCGCGTAGCCGGTCTCCACCATTTCTTCAGGACGTAGATAAAACGGCGTAGATATCATATAGAGCTGCGAGACATCGCGGTAATCAGCGGCATATTTTAATGCCACTGTACCCCCCATCGAGTAGCCAACAATTGTCAGATCTTCGGTTGCCTTTAGTTTCTCGAGCGTCCTCCTGAGTGACCGGGAGTGCTCAGTAGGCGTGTATTTGGCATTCTTAGGCCTAGGGGATTTGCCGTGCCCGAGTAGGTCAACAACAATCACACGGTAATAATCGGACAGCAGATCGGCTATTACTCGCCACTGCGTGCCGTCGCCAAACATGCCATGCAGTAGTACGATCGGTCTGCCATTGCCGATATCCTGCCTCACGAACAACAGTTCACCACTGTCAAGCTTTTTAGTCATTACAGTTATTCTACTCGCAAGTACTTAAAAAGTACCAATTCAGTTTAATTGTATTGTGTGTTTACATTAAGCTTATGTTATTATTCACTTATGTTATTTACTATCTAAATAGTTAGTAGATTAGTAAAATGATGAGCAAACCTCACAAATCCAAAAAACTCAAATCTAACAAACCTAAAAAACTCAAATCCCGCAGGTTTATTAATCCAATAGTAATCGTATGTTTATTGATTTTCGCGACTATCGGTACTTATATGCTATCGAACACCGGTGCCGTCCCGTTGTCTAATTCTAATTCTCCAGTCGTAACTAAGCTTAGTATCTATCCAGGATATGGAGATTCTAACGGTCAAAAAAGACACGAATCTATAGAAAACCAACTTGGGCGCAAAATTGTTTTCGCGAATAGTTTCGCGGCGATGGATTCATGGCAAGGGGTTGGCAATACTACGTGGGGGCAGTTTGTTAATTCATCCGCCTTCTTTGTAAACAGAAAAGATGTTACTGCAGTTTTTTCCTTTCCGATCAGGACAGGCCCTATCCACTTTGAAGTAACAAAACCCGGAGGTCCCGCGGCTATCAGGCAAGGCTTGTTCGACACTGCTAATGGTGCAAATGATGCTCATTTCAGGCAAATTGGCGAAAGATTAGTTGCTTCAGGTCAAAAAAACGCGATTCTTAGAGTCGCTGGTGAGCCTGAAATCGATTTTAACCCCTACACATTCATAGCCGGTAACGAAGATGCCTACATTGCCGCGTTCAGACGGGCTGTTGAAGTTGTCAGGTCCGTCCCTGGTAATAATTTCAAAATTGACTATAACGGAAATGGTGACTTCCATAGACAATACACCAGTCCAAGAACAGGAATTACTCAAACTTACGGCCAAGCGGCATATCCAGGAGATGCGTGGGTAGATATCATCAGCGTTGACATATATGATCGACAGTCTTGGGCGGAATCATTAGGAAAACTAAATCATGCTTTAAATTTAGCTAAAAAACATAATAAGCAATTCGCTGTCCCGGAATGGGGCTTATGGAGCGTAGAAGGTAGTAATGGAGGAGATGATCCAACGTTTATACAAGACATGTATAACTATTTAAATGCCCTGCCGGCAAGCGGAGCGGGTTCACTGGCTTATCATAGCTATTTTTACGATTACGTACTCTCTAATCTCGATAAATATCCGAACGCTAAAGCTAAATTTATAGAGTTGTTTAAACAAAACGGTAGTGCTCCACCCCCCGCCCCCCCCCCCCCCCCCCCCCCCCCCCCCCCCCCCCCCC
>CAYWFI010000025.1:0-9765 GCA_964458165.1 uncultured Candidatus Saccharibacteria bacterium | reverse complement strand
TGCGAGGCCAAAACGCTTATACTTTATATAAGGGCAAAGATGTCCCGGACGCTCCCGGCGGATACAGGGGACGTGTCGGTTTGTACGAGGTCTTTGAAGTCAGTGAATCAATCCAGGATTTGATCATGAAACGGGCTTCAAGCGCGGACATCCAAAAAGCTGCCCAGGCAGAAGGCATGGTTACCATGCAGCAGGACGGGTATTTTAAAGCGTTAGCGGGCAAAACGACCTTACAGGAAATCGCGCGCGTAGCATCAGAAGATACGGCATAAAGGGAGGGGATGATATGACAAAGGACAAAGGACAAAGGACAAAGGACAAAGTAAGGCGGCAACCCGGTACTTCGTACTTCGTACTTAGTACTTTAAACTCCGAAGGAGTTTATTAATATGGCGGCTTCAGGCGCACCGCGCATAGAAATCTTGCTCGAGGAAGTTATCAAGAAAAAGGGTTCTGACTTGCACTTGCAGGTAGGTTTGCCGCCTATGCTCCGGGTAGACGGTTCTCTGGCTCCCGTAAGCGCGGCCGATCCGCTGAACGAAGAAACAGTAGAGTCGCTTATTTTTGCTATTTTAGACGAAGACCAAAAGCAAATTTTGCTCAAGGACAAAGAGTTTGACTTTAGTTTTGCCTTTGGCGATCTGGGGCGTTTCAGGGTTAATGCTTTCCATGAACGAGGCAATCTGGCAGCCGCGCTCAGGTTGATACCGAACGAGGTGATGACGGTCGAACAGCTCGGGCTGCCGCCGGTCGTGTCCAAGTTTACCGAATATCCTCGCGGCCTGGTGCTGGTAACCGGCCCAACCGGATCCGGTAAGTCCACAACGTTGGCGGCTATGATCCATAAGGTCAATGCCGAGCGCGCCTGCCATATCATCACCATCGAAGACCCGATAGAGTTCACGCACAAAAGCGCCAAGTCGGTTATTGTACAACGCGAGGTGCATTACGATACGTTCAGCTTCAGCGCGGCGCTTAGGAGCAGCCTGCGCCAGGATCCGGATGTTGTGCTGATAGGCGAGATGCGCGACCTGGAGACTATTGCCGCCGCCATCACCATTGCCGAGACCGGCCACTTGGTTTTTGCCACGCTCCACACCAACTCCGCGTCGCAAAGTATCGATCGTATGATTGATGTGTTTCCGCCGCACCAGCAGCCGCAAATCCGCGCCCAGCTGAGTAACATCCTGATGGCTATCTGCAGTCAGCGCCTGGTTCCGTCTATCGGCGGCGGCCGAATTGCCGCGGCCGAGATATTAGTAGCTACGCCGGCGGTACGCAATATCATTCGCGAGGGCAAGAGCCACCAGCTGGAAGCGGTTATCCAAACCGGTACTGAATTTGGCATGCAGAGCATGGACAAGACACTGGTCAACCTTATCCATGCCGGCACCATCAGCTATGACGAGGCTCGCAATTTTGCTGTAGATATCGATGAACTTGATCGGCTGATGAGAGGATAAATCGCTATGCTCCAATTTTCAATTTTCAATTTTCAATTATCAAACAAAGCGGAACACTTCCTGTTTGATACATTGAATTTTGAAAATTATTTGAAAATTGTAAATTGTAAATTGAAAAATAAGCTAACAGGAGCTCGCTCGTGTTAACTTTCAAATACACTGCGCGCGACAGCAAGACCGGCGAGAAGGTCAGGGCAGAGGTCCAGGCCGACAGCGAGCAGTCTGCCGCCAAACTGATCCGTGCGGAAGGCTTGGCGCCGCTGGAAGTAACGCTAAAAGACTCCGCTAACGACGGTTTGCTGAACAAATTTAAAAACCGCGTCAGAGCCAAAGACCGTATCTTGTTTGCCAGACAGCTGTCTACGCTTATTAATGCCGGTTTGCCGCTGGTGCAGAGCTTGCGCAGTGTCCTTGACCAGACCCAAAGCAAGCCGCTCAAGGTCGTAGTCAGCCAAGTTATCAACGATGTAGAGGCCGGTACCGACTTTTCTACCGCGCTTGGCCGGCACCCCAAGGTGTTCAACCAGATTTTTGTTAGCCTGGTTGCGGCTGGCGAGGTGTCCGGTACATTAGACAAGGCGCTGGAGCGCGTGGCTTTTCAGCAGGAAAAAGACGCCGAGATAATGAGCAAAGTCCGCGGTGCCATGGCTTACCCGGCCATTGTGGTGCTGGTCATGATAGGCGTAGTCGGTTTTATGGTTGTCAGCGTACTGCCGCAGGTGGAGAACATCTATAAGGACATGCCCGGCGCGAGCCTGCCTATTTCCACCAGAATGTTACTGGCTCTGTCGCACTTTGTCATCAATTACTGGTGGGCAGTGATTATCATCTTAATCATTATGGCCTTCCTTACTACCAAATGGGCGCGCAGCGGCCCGGGCAAGCTGGTGGTGGACAAATGGAAAATGAAGGCCTGGCCCATAGGTCCGCTGTTCATGAAGCTGTACATGGCGCGTTTTGCCCGCACCGGCACCACGCTGGTATCTAGCGGCGTACCGCTACTGCAGGTCATGGACATCACTTCCAAAGCCATTAATAACGTTCATCTGCAGGCCTCGCTGGAAAAAGCCGCCGAAAAGGTAAGGGGAGGCAAGGCTCTGTCTGCGGCGATAGAAAACGACCCGAATTTTTTGGAACTGGTGCCCAAGATGCTTAAAATAGGCGAGCAATCCGGTCAGATAGAAGCGATGCTGGCCAAAATAGCCGAATATTACGAGAAAGAGGTGGACAACCAGATAAAGACCATATCTACCATCATAGAGCCGGTGATGATGGTGCTGCTCGGCATAGTGGCCTTTATTCTGGTGGGTGCCATATTGCTGCCGATATACGGTCTTGCCGGCCAATCAGGTTTAGGCGGCTAGGTATTGGGGAAAAATCCACCAAAAACGCTTGTGTTTTAAAACCGGTAGTTGTATCATCAGTCCATAAGACATAAATAACCACGCAATAGTCAAAGGGGGCATTTGCACTATGATCGGTAGATTACAAAGAAATAACAAAGGTCTTGGCCTTCGCAGCTCAAAGGGCGAAGCAGGCTTCACCATTATAGAAGTCCTGATTGTGCTGGCAATAGCCGGTTTGATTATGCTGATTGTTTTCCTGGCCGTACCGGCCCTGCAGCGCAACCAGCGTAACAATGCGCGAAATAGCGAAGCGTCTCGAATTTCCACGGCTGTTACAGAGTGTCTCGCGAATAGAAATGGTCAGACTACTAGCTGTGATGCGGTTGCTGATTTGCCTAACATGGGTATTACAGTCATCGCCGGTCCTCCTGCAACACTCCAGGGTTATCAGCAGTTTACATCTATCACATTTAACAATCTTGCGAATAACGCAGCGCCAGCGGCTGTACCAACTGCGTTATCAACTGCGAATGTTGATTTTGGTGTTAAGTGTGCCGTAGACGGGGCAACGGTTACAACAACCAATGCAACACCACGAGACTTCACGGTTACTTGGCGGAATGAACCAAACGTGGCACGCTGTATCGGCTCAGAATCCAACTAATCCAAGATGAACTGTTTCAAGTAAGGATAAAATCTTAAGAACAGCCCTGGTATGCCAGGGCTGTTCTATTGTGGTACTATCGTACTTATGATAATCGTTTTTCTGGCCGTTACGGGTCTTTGCTTAGGTAGTTTTGTGAATGCGCTGGTCTTCAGATTGCACGCGCAATCTAAAACTAGTCAAAAGTCCGTAAAGTCAAAAGTCCGTAAAGTCAGCGGCAAAGATGTTGAATTGTCTATCGTCAAAGGGCGGAGCGTATGTGTGCATTGCGGACACGAGCTCTCGTGGCGTGACCTCGTGCCTGTACTGAGCTGGCTAAGTCTTAAGGGCAAGTGCCGCTATTGCCATAAACCCATCAGTTGGCAGTACCCGGCAGTAGAGCTGGCTACCGCCGCCTTATTTGTTGTTTCCTATCTTTTTTGGCCCGGGCAGTGGGTTTCGGATATGCAATCTGCCGTCAACTTCACTGTCTGGTTGGTCATGCTGACAGGCTTTGTGGCGCTTGTTGTGTACGATTTGCGCTGGATGCTGCTGCCGAATAGAATTACCTATCCCCTGATTGCGCTGGCCGCGATTACGGCGCTATACAATGTCGCTGTGGCGGCGGATAGCGCCAGAGTCTTTGCTGACACGTTATTTAGTGTTCTGATAGCCGGAGGCCTGTTCTGGAGCCTGTTTATGGCCTCTAAGGGCAAATGGATAGGCGGCGGCGACGTAAAACTTGGTCTGTTGGCCGGTCTGTTGCTGGCCGACCCCTATAAGGCCTTTCTGCTGCTGCTGTTCGCGTCATTCGCGGGTTGTTTAGTAGCGGTACCGGGACTCATAACCGGTAGACTCAAAACCGGCAGTCGTATACCGTTCGGGCCGTTCCTGATCTTCGCCACCATAATCGTCATGTTGTTCGGTAGCAGTATCATAGATTGGTATAAGGAACTTTTGCTGGTTTAGACCTGCCTTAAGAGTTTGCGGTTTATTATTTACAGCTTACCTCGCGTTTGCCGTTATCCGTTTACGGTGAGCTGTAAAAAATAAATGGTAAATGGCGTCGCCTTTGGTGACGCTTATGCTATACTACCTCTATGAAACGCTGGCTGCGGCTGTTGCGGCCTGTCCACGGTAGCAAACCGGACGTACGAGGGGCGGGCTATACGATGACTGAGGTGATGATAGTTCTCGCCGTAACGACGGCCTTGTTCGTAATGATCGCCATTGCTTTCCAGGGACGGCAGGCTAGGGTGGAGTTTACTCAGGCCGTGCGTAATTATGAGGCCAGGTTGCAGAACGTTATCAGCGATGTGACCAAAGGCTATTACCAGTCGTCGGGGTTTGCCTGCAGCGCGGGGATGAGCGGCCCGCCGAGTATTAACAGCAGCGCCCCCCAAGACCCCGGTACTAACAGCGGTTGCATCTTTCTGGGTAAAGTCGTTGCCTCGCACGAGGCAAGCGGTGATGTACTGACAGTTATAGGCCGCCGGCTGGTGGGTGCTGCCGGCAGCCCTGATGTAAGAAATCTTGAAGAGGCGCGGCCGCTGGCCGTGCACGACTCTGTTACGAACGTTGACATTACCGAGCTGTTAAACCACAGCTACGGCCTGCAGGTCCGCAAAGTGTTAAGGCTAGGCGACCAGACGACCACCAATGTGGCCGCGTTCGGATTTATGAATCAACTAGCTGGCGGTGTTTCCAGTGATGCGCAGGGCAGCCGATCAGTACTTCTGTACGGTATTACCGATACCATGGTCGCTACGCCCACCGATACCGCCGCGGCTCTTATTCAGAATAATGGCCTGGTTCGATTAAACGACGGTATTCTCATCTGTCTAAGGGGTGCTAACGGCCAGCGGGCAGAGGTGACGATAGGCGCGAACAATTCGCAGACGGCCTTCACGACCGTGCTGGATACCGAGAACAGCGGAGCGTGCAGTGAGGGTTGACAAGAGGCAAAAAGGCGACACCATCGTAGAAGTCCTGATAGCTATTGCCGTAGTAAGCAGCGTGCTTGGGATAGCCTACGGCACTATGAGCCGTAACTTGCAGATTATGCGTACTAATCAGGAGCGTACCGAGGCCTCGCGTCTTGGGCAGGGGCAGATGGAGATGCTCAAAGCCCTTTGGGGTTCTGACCAGCAGGCGATAATCAGCCAGGGAAACGCAGGCTTCTGTCTGGATGGCGGTGCGCTCCGGCTTTTGGACGGAGGGGCACCTGCCGCGAACTCAGAGAACGATGACCTTGGGGGTTATCGGGACGAATGTGTATCTTCAGGGCTGTACCGAATAGGTGTCAAGGGTGATCCGACCACTAGGGTATATAGGGTGTACGTTCGCTGGGATGCTTTGGGCGGCACGCGCAGTCAGGTAATAACGGCGTACAGGCTGCCATGACGAAACATAAATCAACGGCACAACAGGGTTTTACCATCGTAGAACTGATGGTGGCTACGGCTGTTTTTTCCATGGTAATGCTGGTGTGTTCGTTTGCCATCGTACAAGTGGGCCGTATGTATTACAAAGGGGTTGTCACTAACCGCACGCAGGATGCCGCACGCACGGTGTTGGAGGATGTGGCGCAAACCGTGCAATTCGGCGCCAACCACAGAAACGTAGGCGTGCAAGGTTATACGAATGCGCAAGGGCAGACGGTAACGGTTCATGCTTTATGCCTGGGACAGACTCGCTATAGCTACGTAACCGACCGTGCTATGGGGGCATTAGGGGACCAGGCGCGCCGGGTGCTATGGAAAAACTCTATCGGTGAAGGCGAGTCATGTACGCCAGCTAATCTGGCCGCATCAACACCCCCTGACAGCGGCGAAGCGCTGCTGGGCGATACCATGCGTCTACCGGTGTTTGACGCCAATGATGAAGACGGCGACGGCGTTTGGACTATTACGGTCCGCGTCAGCTTTGGCGATACGGCCGATTTGTTTGAAAACAACGGGGAAGAACTTGCGGACGGCGACGGCACGTTCGCTGTCTGCCGGGGAGTAAATGCTGGCGGCCAGTTCTGCGCGGTTTCCAACCTTAGCACTAGTGTGGTAAAACGCTTATAGTAGTATTATGATAATGACAATGAACAGACCAACCGCACAACACCGAGCTAGCCAAGAAGGGTTTGTTGCTATATTTGCCACCATTATGATTATGGGCATTGTGACGTTGCTTGTAGTGGGTTTTTCTTACGCGACGCGCCAGGCCCAACGGCGGGCGTTGGACGACCAGCTTAACACCCAGGCTTTCTATGCGGCAGAATCAGGGGTGAACGATGCCATCAGAGCGCTTGAAGCTGACCCCGAGCTGTCAAAGACCGACTGCGGGCCCGACATGACCTTTGATAACTATGATGTGGACACGGAACTGGGTATTAGCTATACCTGTCTGTTGATCGACAGTTCTTTGCCCAGCATACGTTATGATAATGTACCCGTCGTATCGACAGACGGGCCGATTGTAACCGATATAACCCTGCCTGCCGGCGGCGCTAACAGCGTCAGATTCTATTGGGATTCCAGGGACACGGCCCATGGTCCTGCCCCAAACAACTACACTGCTAACCAGTCCTTTTTGACTGCCGCGGAGTGGGGCGGACAGCAAATCGGCATGCTTAGGATAGATCTAGTACCTATAGGTTCACTAGATAAGACCGCGATGGCAAACGGAACCTACACTTTCTATGCTTATCCTAACCCTGGCACCAGTGGGGGCACTGCCAGTACAAGCATAAGCAGCGGTCCGGCTGGCCAGGGCGCCGTGGTAGCGGTGCCGTGTAACAATACCGGCGGTTTCCGTTGCGGAGGATCCGTTACCTTGACAGGGGCGGGAGCAAACCAAACCGCCTACGCGGTGCGTCTGCAGTCTTATTACAACACTGTCAGGGCCGAGCTGGAATTCATGAACAGCAATGATGGCACCGGCCCGCCGCTTGAAATAGCCGGCGGACAGGCGGTCATAGACTCTACGGGCCAGGCGGCAGGGGTTTTCCGGCGTATTCAGGTAAGGGTACCGCTGAACGCGCAGGTCGGTCGGCGCGAAGCGTCTGCTTTGGTTAGCGCTGATTCTTTATGTAAGCGGATCGTAGGCATTCCTAACGACAGCAGGATATCCATGCCCAGCGGTATACCACCAGGCGGCCCGTCCTGCCCCATGCCGACAGGAACATCGGGAGTAGGCACTGGTAATGATGGTGATGCCGCGCATGCCAGTCCTTGCACTGTCAATGACTGTACCGGTCAAACTCCCAGTCCATGCTACACCGGAGCTGACATAAGCCAATGCTACGTGCATCGCTTCCAAAACATATCAAGCAACGATCCCTCGGTCGTCGCCAGCTGTGTATGGGATTGGGGCGACGGGACACAAGGAAATAATATCGCATGTAATCGGGGTGATACCATTGACCATCGGTTCCCGCAGCTGGCGTGCAGGCGGTCCTACAACGTTGTATTGACCATCCAGTTTAACAATGGCATGCCGCCTCGCAGTTATTCTGAGAACAAATGGGTCCCTTGGCTTGCCAACGGCCCGGGCTGGAATCCTGTTTGTTGACCGTTGTCTACTGAGATCTATGAAAACGCTGATGCACCGCTTTTAGATGCGGGTCGGTGACGTGCGTGTAAATCTGAGTGGTAGCGATGTTGCTATGCCCCAGCATGGCTTGGACCGAGCGTAAATCAGCTCCGTTCATCAGTAGGTCAGTAGCGAAGCTATGTCTGAGCGTATGGGGTGACACATGCTTAGTAATACCGGCCAGCAAGGCATGGCGTGCTACCAGGCGCTGTACGCTGCGAGCCGTCAAGCGGTAATAATTTCCGTCAAGACTAGGTTTCTTAATACCGCTGGTACGGATGAACAGCGGCTTAACAGTATCATCACGTATATCCAGATATGCCTGGACCCAAGCTGCCGCGTCATCGCTAATAAATATCGGCCGGTCCTTTTGGCCTTTGCCGCGCACCATAAACTCCTTGCGCTTTAGATTTACGTGGTCACGGTCCAGGCCCACTAACTCCGATACGCGCAGACCACTTGAGAATAATAGTTCCAAAATCGCCCGGTCGCGCGCGCCGGTCAGAGTATTTGTATCCGGCTGCTTGAACAGGCGTTCTAGTTCTTCTGGTGTCAGGAATGTAACTTGTTTGCGGACCACCTTAGCTAGTTCGACTTTGTCGGGTGCCAGGGCAGGGATATCACGTTTGGAGCAGTATTTTAGAAAACTCCTTAGAGCAATTAGGTGGTAATTCTGAGTGTTCTTTTTTAGTTCGTCGCTTGTATTGGTACCAAGTCGGTTAAGCCACAACCGCCATTTACGCAGCAGCTCGATATCTATATCCGCTACCCTTAAATCATCACCGGCAAAATCCAGCAGGCGAGTCAAGTAATGATCATAATTGGCAATGGTTTTTTGCGAGCGGTTTTGTTCGATTTCCAAGTATTCCAGGAAATCAGTCTTTACTTTTGTTACTAGCATAAGAGTATTGTAGCAGGGTAAATAATTTTCAAACGTTGCAATTTACAATTTTCAATCAATGTCACAATGCTTCAACGTTACAAAACTTTGAAAATTAAGTCATTGAAAATTGAATGGAAATTAGAAATTAAGAATTGAAAGCTCAACCTAACAGAGGTAAGACTGTATACAATATGTGTTCAAAATGCTAAAAATTACATGTTTGGACAGATTTATTTGTCTGCTACAATAGGGCTAGATAATAAACAGGAATATGAAGTCTATCATGGAACGTACATTGATTATTTTGAAACCAGATACAGTAAAGCGGGGAATCGTAGGCGAGATATTAACCAGATTTGAACGCGTAGGTCTGAAAATCGTAGGAGCCAAAATGCTACAGCCAAATAACGAGCATTACTACCGGCACTATGAGGATATCGGTAAAATGGTTTCACGCCGCGGTAAAAAAGCATTCGAGGTAACGTTAGAGATGATGCAAGAGGGTCCCGTCATGGCAATGGTACTAGAGGGGATCGAAGCCGTCAGCTTGGTACGTAAAATGGTTGGAACGACCGAGCCTAAGTCTGCTCAGCCCGGCACTATACGTGGCGACTACGCGCATATTAGTTTTGGTCACGCTGATAAAGAGAGTATTGCTACGCCAAATATAGTCCATGCCTCTGGCGATGAAAAAGAGGCCGAGGAAGAAATCGGCCACTGGTTTAGCGAGAGCGAACTGTTTGACTACGAAACAGTGTACGAATTCTACACCCAGGCCAAATCCCGAAAAAACAAGAAGTAGTATTGGCGGCAATAACAAAGTAAAATCAGGACTACGCCCCTGTA
>CAYWFI010000024.1:0-10459 GCA_964458165.1 uncultured Candidatus Saccharibacteria bacterium | reverse complement strand
CCTCGACATTCTGCTTAAGAGGCAGACGCTCTAACCAGCTGAGCTACTGGCCCGTATTTGACTTGATTGTAAAGTAACAGATGAGATTTTAACAAATTACCTCTGTTTTTTCAAGATGTAGAGTTTACAGGTGAATTTTGCAAAAATTACAATTTTAATAAACCGTAAGCACTGCTACAATGTGTGCCATAAGCTAAATAAAGCGGTGGGAAGAGAGGGTTCAACAGATGAAAAAATTACTCAAGCTTTCCGCATTGGCGCTATTTGCGCTTGTAGGCGCGTTCGTATTCACTAGCGTTAATCCGTCACTGGCCATAGCGCAAGATAGCGAGGAGCCGGCTCAAGAGTCTTCTGAGCAGAGCTCTGAAGAACAGACCGAAGAAAGTGGTAATTCTTATACCTTTACCGCCCAGTCTGGCGATTCGTTCACTAAAATCGCCCGCAAGTCGGTGCAGATTTACGGCATTGACAACGACGTTAATTTGAGCGAGGCGCAGATTGTCGCCGCTGAGACATTCCTGACTAGCGACGCTGGGTTCCCTGCCCTAGACTTGGGCCAGTCCGTCAGTATTAGCGAAGATACTGTCAAAGCCGCTGTCGAAAAAGCCGAGGCGCTCGACGAAGCCGCCGTCGCCCGCTGGCAGAGTTACGTACCATATGTTGATTTCAACACCGACAACGTCGGCGAATCACAAGAATAAGTTCTAACACAGCCAAAAAAGCCCTCCTACGCAAGGAGGGCTTTTTGCCATAGGTTCTCGCCGTAGGATGTGTCTAGGGCGTGATGTCTGGTACACTTAGCACAAGCATTAACCAAAACAGGCGGCCACGCTATGAAAATCAAAGGTATAAAGATACCAAAGACCATGCCTGTCATCAGCCCAAAACTGCTGGGTGATATTCTCTTTCACGAAGATAAACGCACCGTTCTGTTCCTGGAACTGCCTATAGAGAAGCGTACTGCCTTACTGCTTTCCGTAACGAGCAGTGTCCGCCGCGACATAATGATGCACGTCCCAGAAGAAGAGCTGGCCAAGACCCTGGAGGCTATGGATCCGGATGACGCGACCGATATGCTCCAGCTGTTGACCCGCCGCAAACGCGAAAAAGTGCTACTAAGACTGAGTAATGATCTGAAAGATTCTATATCTACGCTCCTGGAGTTCGATGCGGAGACGGCGGCTGGTCTCATGACGCTTGACTACATCCAAGTACCAGAATCCGCCAACGTAGCTGACGTCGCTAAAAAGTTCAAAGAGCACGAAAAACGCACCGGCCGGCCGCCGGTTATCCTGGCAATAAAGGATGATGGAAAGCTATCCGGGTTTTTACCGGGGCACGAGCTGGGCTTTGCCCGCAAAACAGAGGTTATAGGCAAATATATTAAACGTATGCATACGTTGTCTTATGCCGCGACGCACGATGACGTTATGGATATGTTTACGGCCAACCCCCACGCCAAAGTCGCTGTTATGAATGACAGCGGCGTGGTTGTTGGAATTATTTACTCTGACGACGTGCTTAAGCTAATGCAAGAGTCCGAAGCTTCAACGCTGTACGATTTTGCCGGTATAAGCGAAGAAGAAAGCGTGACCGACCCAGCGCGGGCCAAGGTAAAAAACCGCCACCGCTGGCTGATTATCAACCTAGGAACCGCCTTTTTGGCATCGTTTGTCGTGAGCCGCTTCGAGAATACTTTGTCAGCTTTTGTGATATTGGCGGCTTACATGCCGATTGTGGCCGGTATGGGCGGCAATGCCGCCACGCAAACCCTTGCCGTATTAGTGCGCGGTATTTCGCTCAGGCAGATCGAACTCAAAACAGCTTGGAGCACACTGCGTAATGAGCTCGGCGCCGGCCTGGTAAACGGTATTATCGTGGGCGTATTGGTAGCCGCGATTGTGATTGTGACCACAGGCAGCTTTAACATAGCCTTTGTGCTTGGCCTGGCAATGATAATTAACCTGATTGTTGCCGCTTTGTTCGGCACATTAGTGCCGCTGATAATGTCGCGTCTGGGTAAGGATCCGGCGGCTTCGGCAGCCGTTTTTATTACTGCCGGAACTGATGTGTTAGGGTTCTTAGTATTCTTGAGCCTTGCTACGGTTGTCCTGACTTAGTCCATGTCTGGAACATAAACTCTACGCTATTTTCTTTCCGTGGAGGTTTGCTTTCAGCTAGCTCAAACATGCCTTCAAATTCCGGGAAAAACACATCGCAGTCAAAATCACCGCTCACCCGGGTCAGATACAAATGCGTTGCGTATGGCAGTAGTTGGCTAAAAACCTCGCCGCCGCCAATAACCCATAAATCATGTGCTAATAATTCCATAAACCGGGGCAGATCATGGATAACTTCCACCCCTGGATAGACTCCATCTCGGTGCGTAATCAAGAAAGTTTTGGGGCTTTTTTCATACGGTTTATAGCCATTGGACGCGAAAGTATTCCAACCCATTAATCCCGGAGCCGAAGCCAGCGCGCTTCGGAAAAATTTTTGATCGGTAGGCAATCTCCAGGGTAACTTTTGGGCTTTCGCGATACCCCGTTTGTCGTCTATGGCAGAAATAAATTTAACCTGGTTCACTCCTGGAGCTCCTTGTGGCCCTGTCTCAGCTGGCCGATAAGATAAAACGACCCGGTTATAATAGCGAGCTGGCTTGCCTCACGCATAAACATATCATACGCTTTGTCTTTGTCTGGCTCGGCAACTACCGCATCAAAGCCAAATTTTTCCGCCGCCGCGGCTAATTCTCCGGCATCGATAGCTGGTATTGGCAAATCCTGGCCTTGTTCAAATATCGTTACGAACAGTTTGCTTGTAATAGGTTTAATCAGTTGCAGCACAACAGCCAGTTCTTTGCCTTGTTTTAGACTCAATAACACCGGTACCCTTAGGCCCGGGTAGCGCTCGGCGAAGCTTGACGTAAAGGCCTGCATTTTCTGTTCGTTATGCGCCCCGTCCATAATAACCGTCTTATCACCGATTTTTCGCGTTTGCATACGTCCGGGTATCTGGACGCGCACCGACTCCTCAAGCACATCCGGTGTTAGATTGGTCAGGCCATCTCTTACCCCCAGATATTTATAAGCTTCGTAAGCCAACGCCCAATTCCGACGCTGAAATTCTGGCAAACTTTGCAATAACTGATCTTGCGAAGTCGGACTATGCACCTTTAGTTTGGCCTGATTTTCGTTGCACCAGTCCGTTATAACCCGCGTTACTTCCTCTGGCTGGCTGAGCATGATGGCTGTGTTGCCCGGGTGAATAATACCGGCTTTTTGCCGGGCAATCTGCGCCACCGTGCTGCCCAATATGTGCATATGATCCAAGCCGATGTCTGTTATGACACAGAGTTTGTCGGGCTTGTCGGCAATATTTGTGCCGTCTTGCAGGCCGCCTAAGCCCGTCTCTACCACCGCGTAGTCAACTTTTGCCTTGTCGAAATACCAATAGGCAAATGCTATCAGTAGTTCAAAATATGTTGGCTTCAGCTGATTTTGTTCGATAATAACCAAAAAATCGCTTAGTTCACCGCAAAAAGTCGGCACGTCCAGCGGTGTAAGGTTTATTTGCACGCGCTCGGCCACACTATCTACATGCGGTGAGACTGTGAGTCCAACTTTGTTACCAGATAATTGCAACAATGTCGCAATATAATATGCTGTTGAGGTCTTGCCCGACGTACCGGCAATATGGATGATTTTAAGCCTGCGCTCGGGATTGCCAAGCACGTCCATCAGTGGCCGCATTCGCTCCAGCGTTATATCCCGGCCGGTAACGTGCCGGGCCAGCGGTACGTACCCCGCCAGCAACTTTTCGGCCTCGGCAAAGTCTGTGATTCGTGTCATCGCTATCCATTGTACTGATAAAATGATAAAATTATAGGGGTAAATGCGCGCCCGTAGCTCAGTGGATTAGAGCATCGGTCTTCGGAACCGAGTGTCGGGAGTTCGAGTCTCTCCGGGCGCACCATTCCTCGCCTTTTTGGCTACGAACGGCGAGCCACGCCCCGTTATCTCAAACTTGTCCGCCCAAACTTGTGTGCCCTTAGCTCAGCTGGATAGAGCGTTGGTTTCCGGTACCAAAGGTCAGAGGTTCGAATCCTCTAGGGCATACCAGTTTTGGCGGATTAAACGTGAGCCGTCAGTTTCCGGTACAGCGGCCAGTGGCCTTAGCGTAATACAATCAGTGAGCAGTCTTTGAAAAGATTCGTCTTTTCAAAGATAAGTAGCATGCGATCCCTGTGCGGGGTACCAGGCAACACGCCAAAGAGAGACTTTATATTTGTAATTATATATTTGATTTTATAAGATAATAAGGCAGACAATTAAACTGTACGGGTACGAGCAAGGAGGTGGTTATAGCTTTATTAATTGCACGCCTTGCTTCTGATCGCACTCGATCATTAATGGCTTAACGCAAGCTAAACAAAAGGAGGTTTTATGAGAGGACCAATAGACTATATCGTCGTAGGTTTCGAAGGAAATAAGTTTGATGGCAGCATACTGGCCGCAATCGCGGAGGCAGTAGACAACGGTACCATCGGGCTGATAGCTATGGCGCTTGTTCAGAAAGATTCCGAGGGCACCGTAAGTACTGTAGATATCGCGGACTTGGGCGACGAGTACGTGGTTGAGTTTACTCAAAAGTACGCGGCGGACAGCACACTGGTAACAAAAGACGACATTGACGAAGTAGCTGACCTATTAGAGTCAAATACGAGTGCCGGACTTTTAATTATCGAGCAGTTATGGGCCAAGCCGCTCAAGAAAGCTTTGCTCGACGCGAATGGCGTTTTGGTAGCAGAGGGTAGGATTCACCCGGATGCAGCAGCAGAACTAAACGAAGAAAAGGAGGCTTAAAATGCCAGGTTTATTAAGAGGTATGGCAAGAACAGCAGTTGTCGCTGGCACAGCTACGCATGTTTCAAACAACGTTAGTCGCCGCCAGGCAAGGCGCTGGTCTGATAAGGGCGAAGTGCAGCCAGGCTACATGGAGCCAGCTCAACAGGCCCCCGCTGCCCCATCAGCCCAGGATGACACGTACGATCAGCTAGCCAAACTTGGACAGCTAAAAGATCAGGGAATTTTGACACAGGAAGAGTTCGAAGCGAAGAAAAAGCAAATACTTGGCCTGTAGCTACTAAGGCCTACTGGTCTTTTTTGTCTTTTCGCCTTCTGGCTTGAACCACCACGGTGGATAGTACTATTTTTGCCAAAATTACGAAGAGCGTTATACCAAGGAGCGCGTAGAACATCGTAAAAATTTTACCCGCGGATGTCTTGGGTGCAAGGTCGCCGTAACCAATAGTCGCTAATGTAATGAACGTAAAATAAAACGAGTCAACCCAGCTGAATTTTTCAACGAAGTGATAAAACATCGCTCCAAAGGTTATAAATATTGCCGCGAAGGTCCCGACTTTCGTGTAGTTGACCTCCTGAATAAATTTCTGAATGTCGTCTCTCGTAACTTTATTTTTAGCCATGCAGTTATAATATCAGTAACTTAGGCAAACCCAGCGGAGTATTTGTTTATTATCCGCGCGAAATACCCCGGGCGTAAGCTCGGGGAGCTTTATTTTTGCTTTTTAGATGTCCGGGCTGTTGAGCTTGGCAGGTGTTTCGGGGTTTTAGCGGCTTCCGCCTGTTTGATAGTCTTGTCTAGCACTTCCAGCACATTTCGAGCGTGCTCCAGACTCATACCAACGCGCGATACGGGTACTGGCTGATTATTGACGCCATTCTGCATAAAATTAATAACAACGCCGTGATTATTAACGGCTACGTTAGCCATATCCGTATATATAACCCTGCTGTCAGCCGGCACGACTACCAGTGTAGAAATAGGCATTTGGTCAAACTGCGGCGAACCGAGCGTACCATAGCCTGCCAGCTCCCACAGCTCTTCGGCTTCTTCGTCTTTGATGTCAAAGTGACTAATGAGCAGATCCAGCACATCCTCGCTGGGGCGTTCCTCGCCTTTCTCGAACCGGACAATTACTTCCGTGTCGAGTTCGACAGCACCAGATACTTCCGGCACGGTTTCTTGCAAGCTTTTTCTGATTTCAAACAAACGGCGGCCAAGCGAGTGATAAGGAGTTTTGCCTCTCTGCATATACACTATGGTACGACTAGTCGTACCAATTTTCAATTTACATTTTACATTTCATATTAATTCATCGTTTTATATCTAGTTTGCTGCTCTGTTACTTGCCAGGTGACAAGTGAAAATTTAATGAAAAACGTAAATTTGTAAAATGTAAAACTACTCCCTGATATACTAACCATAAGCATGTGTCCCGTTACCCTACAAAGAACTATCAATACTTGTCGCGCGTCTGAACACGTGGCGAGCGATTCAACAACTCACCAATATCAGAAGGTTAAGTGGAGTCTAGAGGGATGAATCCCGTTACCCTACAAAGAACTATCAATACTTGTCGCGCGTCTGAACACGTGGCGAGCGATTCAACAACTCACCAATATCAGAAGGTTAAGTGGAGTCTAGAGGGATGAATCCCGTTACCCTCCAAAGAACTATCAATACTTGTCGCGCGTCTGAACGCGTGGCGAGCGATTCAACAACTCACCAATATCAGAAGGTTAAGTGGAGGGTAACGGGATGAGAATTTTGAAAAACGTATCCCTAAAGCTGTACTCCACGATGCGGCTTGGCGGCACAGCTGATTACCTGGCCGATATTAAGTCTAGGGACGAATTGGCAGAGGCCGAAGCCTGGGCCGAGGAACGGCAACTACCCATTCGCGTTATTGGGTCGGGCAGCAATATTATCTGGCGGGACGAGGGTTTCAAGGGGCTTTTAGTCGTCAACAAAATCCGTGGCTTCAAAAAACTGGCCGAGGACGAGCTTTCGGCGACATACCAGATAGGCGCGGGCGAAAACTGGGATAATGTTGTCGATCAACTGGTGGGTTTAGGCCTCCGCGGCGTAGAATGCCTATCGCTCATCCCTGGCACCACAGGCGCCACACCCATACAGAACGTCGGGGCCTACGGGCAGGAGATTTCTCGAACACTCGTGGAATTAGAAGCCTATGACCGCATGGAAAAGGACTTTGTGATACTGGCCAATGACCAGTGCGCTTTCGGTTACCGCACTTCACGCTTCAAAACCGTGGATACCGGCCGTTTCCTCATAAGCTCCGTCACGTTGAAGCTTCATAAAGATACGCCTACCCCGCCCTTCTATGACAGCCTGCAGCGTTATCTTGACGAGCATAAGCTAAAAAACCCCACGCTCTCGCAAATACGAAAAGCAGTAATCGCGATTCGGTCACAGAAACTACCCGACCCCATCAAGGTGGCTAACAACGGTTCGTTTTTCGCCAACCCAATAGTGGACAAAAACCATTACCAACATGTCAAGACCGCCTACAAAGACGTCAAAGCCTGGCCGCTCGATAACGGTACCTACAAGCTGTCCGCCGCCTGGCTGGTAGAAAAAGCCGGCTTCAAAGGCAAGAGGGACGCCGCCACCGGCATGACCACCTGGAAAAACCAGGCCCTGGTGCTGGTAAACGAAAAAGCCCGTTCAACCCAGGACTTACTGGACTACCAACAAAAGATTACAGATAAGGTGTTTGAGATGTTCCAGGTAGAATTGGCACGCGAACCAGAGATATTGCCTTAACGGGGCCTATCTTCTCATTATACCACACTTGTCAACACTTTGTCAAGCTCTGCCCCTGTTACGAAGGTAGCGGAAAGTCTGCCGCGAAGCTGGTGATTTCGGCGTGAAGCTTGGTTAGTTTGGCTTCATCCTTGTAACTTTTAACAGCTTGGTCTATCCAATCGGCCACCCGCGCCATATGGTCCTCGCGCATACCGCGCGTGGTTAGGGCCGGGGTGCCCAGGCGGATGCCGCTGGGGTCGTAGGGTTTGCGCGGGTCGAATGGCACGGTGTTCTTATTAACGGTAATGCCAGCCAGGCCCAGAGCGCGCTCCCCTTCCTTGCCGCTCAGACCCTTGTTGTTGAGGTCGACTACCATCAGGTGATTATCGGTGCCGCCGGTTACCAGGTTAAAACCCCTGTCCGTTAGTTCCTGGGCTAACTTCTTGGCGTTTTTGACAACCTGTTTGCCGTATTCTTTGAAGTCAGGAGTCAGGGCCTCGTCCAGCGCCACCGCGATAGCCGCTGTCTGGTGGTTGTGCGGACCGCCCTGCAGCCCCGGAATAACCGCTCTGTCGATAAGCGACGGGATGTTGGCGGCTGTGCGTTCGGGTTTTTTAAGCGGGTTGCTGGGGTCGCCGTCGCAAAGGATAAGCGCGCCGCGCGGACCACGCAGAGTTTTATGAGTTGTTGTCATGATTACATCAGCTATACCAGCAGGGGAGGGGTGTTCGCCGGCCACTACCAGACCGGCAATGTGCGAGATATCGGCCGCCAGCCATGCGCCGCACGAATCGGCGATATCACGCAGCTTTTTCCAATCAATACGCCGCGGGTACGCTGTGGTGCCGCTCATAATCAGCTTGGGTTTGTGCTCATCCGCCAGCCTGGCGATAGCTTCGTAATCCATGAAGCCGTCTTTGTCGGTGGTATATTGTACCGAATTGTAATAAGTGCCAGAAAAATTTACCTTCAGCCCGTGGGTCATATGCCCGCCATACGCCAGCGACATACCCATGACCGTATCGCCGGGATCAACTAACGCGAAGTAAATCGCCTGATTAGCCGGGCTGCCGGAGTGCGCCTGGACATTAGCATGGGTGACACCAAACAGCTGCTTGGCTAAATCACGCGCTAGATTCTCGACCTCGTCTACTACCTCGCAGCCGCCGTAGTAGCGCATGCCCGGATAACCCTCCGAATACTTATCGGTTAGACGCGACCCCAAAGCGTTCAACACCGCGCCAGAGGTGTGGTTCTCGCTTGGAATCATCTCCAGACCGCTGCTCTGGCGGGTAGTTTCTTTTTGAATTAGAGCCCTGATTTTTTTATCAACGTCAGTCATAGCGCGCGAACCTCCCTTGGTAAGTTTAGTATACAGAAAATGGGACTTGCCCCGTAGTAGACTTTCGAGTTACCAGCTTTAGCTGGCCAGGTCCGCCGAGGGCGGAGTCTCGAAAGCTCACTATGGGGCTTGCGCGGTGTTAAATCATAGGAGTATTGTATACAGGCAGGCAATAAAAAGCAAAAACGTTATCGACAAGTTATATCATATATGATATATTCTGATGGAGTATGAACACCACTACCGAAAAAATCGGCCATTTAATTTACCAGATACGACAAGAAAAAGGCCTAACCCAGGCAGAGTTTGCCAAGCGCCTAAGCACCTCGCAATCGGCCGTTAACCGCATCGAAAAGGGCCGCCAGAACCTGAGCATGGACATGCTGGGCCGCATTAGCGATGTATTGAACAAGCAGATTGTGTCTTTGGGCAGCGGAGCGGTTAATTTACGGATCGAGGGCGGCCACGAGCTAAAAGGCGACATTACCCTCAAAACCAGCAAGAACGCCGCCGTTGGGCTTATTTGCGCCAGCCTGCTAAACCGCGGCACTACGACCCTGCGCTCCGTAGCCCGTATAGAAGAAGTTAATCGTCTGATCGAAGTGCTGGAAAGCATCGGCGTCAAAACACGCTGGACGGGTGATAACGACCTGGAGATAAAACCGCCAGCCAAGCTGGCCTTAGACAACATGGACAAAACCGCCGCCCGCAAAACCCGCAGCGTGATTATGTTCATCGGTTCGCTCATGCACCGGCAAGATGATTTTAAGATCCCTTATGCAGGCGGCTGCGAGCTGGGACGGCGCACCGTGCTGCCGCACCTGTACGGGCTGGAGGAGTTTGGCGTAGCTATAGCTACCCAGACAGGCCATTATCACGTCAATGTACGTAAACAGTTGCCTAGACGCAGTGTCGTGCTGTACGAATCAGGCGATACCACTACCGAGAATATCCTGATAGCCGCGGCCGGTTTTGAGGGTGAGACAATCATAAAGATGGCCAGCGCCAATTATATGGTGCAAGACCTGTGTTTTTATCTGCAAAAACTCGGGGTCAAGATTGACGGTATCGGCACCAGCACGCTGCGCGTCCACGGCGTCAAGAATATCAAAAAGAACGTGTCTTACGCTGTCAGTGAAGACCCTGTAGAGGGTATGACATTTATCGCCGCGGCGGTTACGACCAACTCTGCTATTACCGTCAAGCGCGCGCCAATCGAATTCCTGGAGCTAGAACTGCTGAAATTAGAAAAAATGGGGCTGAAGTTTGACGTCAGCCAGGCATACAAGGCCGCGAACGAAAAAACCGATCTGGTAGATATAAAGATCCACAAACACAATGGCGGGTTAAAGGCGCCTGTGGACAAGATTCACCCCAACGTATTCCCCGGGCTGAATATGGACCACCTGCCCTACTTCGTGCCGATTGCGGCTGTGGCAAAGGGCCGGACACTCATCCATGACTGGGTGTACGAAGACCGGG
>CAYWFI010000023.1:0-10826 GCA_964458165.1 uncultured Candidatus Saccharibacteria bacterium | reverse complement strand
CGGCGCTTTTTTCTCTGTGGCTTCAATAATCAAAATCTCACCGATAGATGGAAAATCATCGTCAAACTCAACATAAATAACCAGGTCTTGGATTATTTTTACGTAGCCGGCTGTTCTCTTGATTGAATCGCTCATCCCGTAGTAGACCTCCAAGACCTTAGGTTATTCGCGTAACAATAGGTAAAACGAGTACCGCAAACAGAAAGTCTTTCAATGCTGAATGTTATTCGCGAAGCGACTTGGAGGCTCACTACGGGACTCATGCTGCCGCCTTTGCTTCGCGGCCTGCTTTGACTTTACGCATGCCAATTACAATCTCTTTGAGACGAGCGTCTTTGATACCACGCTTACTGCGATTGTACATCATCTTATAGTCGGCTAACGATTCATCAGCCCGCTCATGCGCCGCCGTCATGGCCTTGAACCGGCTGGCATATTGCGCTAGCTTGGACTCCAGGATAATCTGCGCCAGGATAATACTGGTCATAGAGCGCTCCAGATGCTCGATAACCTCGTAGGTGCTGGGCTCGAAGATATGGGTCTCTTCATTGATAACTTCTTCATTGAGAACTTGCTCCATCGAGGCTTCACCCTGCTCTTGCAATGCTTTACTGAGATTCATCTGTTTGACGTTTTGGACTGACAGCGATTGGTAACTTTGGTAATAGGTGATGGTGTTATTGTACTGCTGCGCCTCTTCCGCGATAGGTTCGACGTTTATGTCTTCGTCTTGTTTTGGCAGCTTGAAGTATTTTTTGAACTCGATACCTTGCTGAGCTAGTTGCACGGCACCATGATGGCCGATAATGATAATGTCGTGTTCGTCCTTGTTATAGCCCTTTAGCGCCAGACGGATGAGACGCTGGTCGATATCACCCGAGAAACCACCCTCGGCCGTAATAAGGATACGTAGTTCTTTTTTGGCAGCCTCCTTACTTTCCTGGCGGCCAAAACGGAAGACTTGATCCAGGCGTATCTGTTTGTATATATGCCATAGCTCGCCAAAGAATACTTCGGACTGTTGCACTTTGCCTTTGATTTGACTGATACGCATACTAGCCAGGCTCTCGAACACAGAGGTCAGATTAACCATCGTTGACATTGTCTCGACATCTTTTGCTATTTCTTGCGGACGTCTCATCGTACAATCTCCGATTGCATAGGAAATAGGAAATAGGAAATAGGAAATAGCTGGCCCTTACTAGCTCCTAGTTTCTGACTTCTAGTTTCTAGTTTCATTTTTTGGCCTCCGTGGTTTCTTTCTCGGGTTCTTTCTCTTTAACTTCGGTTACGGTGCCTTCTTTATCAACATCTATTGGTTTAGCGGCTCCGTCTTCCTCTGTTTTCTCGGGTTGCTTATTTTTCCTGGCTTCTTCCAGAGCTTTCTTGGCGGCTTCTTCGTCGGTATCTTTGTCGTCCTTTTTGGCGTCATCAGTGCCGGCTTTAGCCTTTTCCTCGGCGCCTTCAGCAGAAAGTTCTGTCGGACCGCCAACACCACTGACAGCAGCAGAAGCTGCCTGGCCATCGAGCATGCTTGATTGCTGCAACTGGTCGCGGTATGTGTCAAAGTTATCATCAGTTGCCGTCTTAGCGACTTCACGGACGTGTTCTTTCATTTTTTTAACGTCCAGGAGCGCCGTGTCGTCCATGTTGAGTATGATGTCCAACATAAGCTGTTGTTCCATAAAGCTATACGTCACCGTGGGCGGCTGATTAAATAGTTCCAGGATGCTTTTGCCGCGGGCCAGGTCCTTGTGGGCACTGAGCGCCAATTCGGAACCGAAGTGCGCGTACTCCTCGGCCTGGCGGTAGGTTGCCAGAGCTTTCATGGCGGATACGGTCTGGCCCTTTTGTCGTTTGTTCTGGCCGACACCACCTACACGAGTAACACTCAAGCCCGTGGACAACGCCGGACGGTTACCGCTCAGGAAGACTTGCAGGTCCATGATCCACTGACCATCAGTGATTGACATTATATTTGTTGGAAGATAGGCTGTGATGTCATTGTTAGGCGTTAACACAATAGGTAAACTGGTCAGCGTCTTGTTATTGCGCTTGAGCTTGCCGGCGCGTTCCAACAAGGACGAGTGAGCAAAGAACATATCGCCGGGATATGAATCACGGCCAGGGCTAACGTTAGACAACAGGGCGACCTCACGATAAGCCTGAGCATGAGCTGTCAAGTCATCATAGACAATCATTGTCTCTTGGTCACATGCCTGCCACAGATACTCAGCCATGGCACATCCCACATACGGTGCCAGATAGGTCATAATCAGCGACTCGAACAGGGTCGATACTACGACGATGGTATTTTTTAGCGAGTCAGTGGCATTGAGACGAGTCAGTAGTTCGTCGATGTCACTGCGGCGCTTGGCTATAAGCACGTAGACCGTAACGATATCGGTATTTTTCTGATTAATGGCGATTTGGGTGGCAAGCGCGGTCTTGCCGGTTTTGTTATCGCCTAAAATCGCCAGACGCTGGCCGCGCACAATCGGGAAAAGGCCGTCTACTGATATAACCCCTGTTTCCAGCTGCAGATCCAGCAGCTCGCGCTCGAAGATCGGTGGTGCCGGGTTAAAAACCGGCCAGACGTTGTCAACTGCTATCGGGCCCTTGCCGTCCAATGGCTCGCCCATGACGTTGACAATGCGGCCGATGAAATCCTTACCGACCTTTGTAACCAGTTTGTCATATTGGGTTACCGCCACCATACCGACCCGGAGTTTTTCGGTACCCAGGTGCAACACGAGCACACAATCCTCTAGTACATGGTTGATAAAACCCTTTGATCCATCCTCGAACATTACAATGGCATGGGCGTTGGCAGGCTGCAGACCTTTAACCATGATAATAAACTGGTTGACGCCAACGACTTCACCGACCGGATTACCCTGCTCGATCAATTTCTGGAAGTGGAGGTTGGCACCATCGCTAGAACTCATCGCAGCACATCCTCCCTACCAAAAACCGTATCTGGTATGCCATATGTCCGTTTGGCTTCGCATCGTATCACCGGATACGCTTTGTCGCCAAAACAGTCATCTGTCATTACCAGAAAACGGTTTTTACCTACGGCATGAGTTCTGGAGCTCATTATGTTTTTACCTCTGTCTGTACGGGATCCTGGGGAGCGGTAGCTTCAGACGCGGCAGGTGCCGGAGTATTAGCGCCCGTATCCAGTGCTTCTATGGACTCTATGAGCTTTTGCTTGCTCTTTTCAAAACGCTTTCTAAAACTGAAATCAAAAAGTTTATTAGTCGTACGCAGCGTACAACCGGCAGCCAATTCCGGCTGCAAGCCGACCTGCAACAAGGTGTGTGGATGCACTTGGCTGCGGAACCACTCCAGCAAGCGGCCCAAGAACTGATCGCTAGCCTCGGACGGAAAGCTCATATGCACTATCGGCGCCTTGGCCTTAAGTTTCGTTAAAAAAGCTTTTAGCTCATCGCGCGCCTCGGCGTGTAACAGGTTTAGGCTATTAGCCGTCGCCAGGCTCTCTAGTACCTTGCTGGGCGCGGGCATTGCCTGGTCTTTGCTGCCCCTGACAGATGCTTGATGAAAAAAATCGTTGAGCCTTTCCAGCTCGCGCAGGCATTTTGACACCTCGCTGCGCGAGATAACAGCAGGCGGCAAAACCAGGCCCGTCGGAGCCGGGGCTTGAGGTTCAGCGCTTGGCGCGGCTGCCGCACGATGTTGGCGGCCATGATGCACCGTCCCGGCTGGTACCGGCTGGTGTTCCCTAGGCGCCACTCCGTATGTCCTCCACAATCACGTCCCGGTTGCTCTGTAATTCACCCAAAATGTATTCTAGCTGGTTGCTCAGATCAATTTCGTTGCCAATGGCATCCAGTACGTAATGGTTCACGATTTCACCCATATTTTCTTCAAACCGTTTGATGAGCCGCTCGCGCTGAGCGTTAACTTCACTTTCCAGTTTTTCGTGCAGTACCTGGCGCTCTTCTTCCAGAGCCAATTGGGTCTTTTGCATGGAATCGATGGCCATTTTTTTGGCGTCTTCGATAGATTGCTCGTATTTGGCGAATTCTTCTTGCAGGGTTTTGGTAATCTCCTGCTTCATATATTCGTTGATTTGAGAAGTGGTCAACCGCAGATCTTGCTGCAAGAACATGGCGTTTTCGCCAATGATTTTCTCAAAATGCAGGCGGCCTCGGTTGCGCAGCTCTTCGCGGAACTCATCATTGAAGATACTTTCCGTGTCACGGTCGACAGCTTCACCTATTGCTTCCTTGCCATCACCTGTCTTTTTGCTAGCCGGCGGGCTTGCGCCGAGCTTAACGGCGACCCATATAAACGCGAATGCCGACGCTGCAAGCGCTCCGACGACTAGTCCCAACCCCCATATATTCATAGCTCTCTATATTCCCACCTTTTGAAACTGCTTATACTCTTAGTAGTAAATATACCCCAAATACGCTGATAATGAAAACAATTAAGCTAGTAAACACAACTTGTAGTAGACCTTTTAAAATGCTCTTCTTGCTCAGCGGGTTACGGCCGATAGCAATGATACTGCTGCGGATACCGGCATATAGTATTGCGCCCGCTATAAACGCGCCGACAAGAAACACTACCGCGCTTATATATAACCGAGCCGGGCTCAAGCTCTTACCAGCAATCGCTTCGCCGATACGGCCCAGCCACTCCGGTGTCACAGCGCCGCTTTGAGCCAGCGGATTGCCACTAATTACGATGTCTACCTGTATACGGCCAATGTTCACCTTTTGTTGATTACTGTCGGTGTCGGTAAGCGTATTGCTGCTAATAACCCCTTCACTACCATTAAAACCGGTTACGGCCCGACCCAAGATATCACTTTGCTCAAAGGTAGCGCGCATACCAATGCCGTTCAGCGCCGACACGGTGATATAGTCTGATGGATTGATAGTGCCCTGCTGATCACTGACCAACACATCATAACGACCAATAGTAGCCACAAAAACTTTTTCTTCTTCGCCGGACAAGGTAATTGGCGAATCATTAGCATCAACAACGACACCCAGAATCCGATCGAGCTGGTCGACATTTATTGAAACCACTTTCGCGACGTCATCCTCTTGGTGGCCGACTATCATACCGCGCTGCAGGACTTCATCGGTGCCATATCCTTGGGTAACGCTCTGGGCGTAAAGCATACCGGTCAACTTCATTGTAATCAGGCCGGCAAGAATAATGAGCGAAGCGCAACGTTTAAATGTTAGCCAATGTTTCATTTTTGCACTGAACATGCTTATGGTTTAGTGTACGCTGCCTTACCCTATTTCGCAACTATCCGCAACAGATTATCGACCAGTGACGTAATGCTCGTCTTTGTGGTTTCGCGTCCCAGAGTTATGCGCAAACTGCTCCGAGCACTATCATTAGACAAGCCAATCGCTCTTAAAACATGAGAGGGTTCATCCGAACTGGCACTGCAGGCCGACCCGGTAGCTACTTGAATTCCGCGCTCGTCCAATTCCATCATCAGCTGCTCGTTATCGGTGCCGGGTATGGTGATATGCAGGTTGTTGGGTAGTCGGTAATCCAAGCTGCCATTGATCAAAATCGCGGGTATTTTTTTTGTCAAATCCTCAATTAAAAATTTTTGCAGGTCAGTTAAACGCTTTGCTTCGGCTTGTCGCATTTCAGACGTCTCTTTAAGCGCCGCGGCAAAGCCGATTATAGCCGGTACGTTCTCCGTACCGCTTCTAAAACTCCGTTCCTGTCCGCCACCCAAAATCTGGGGCTGCAACCGCGTACCGGTACGTATAAATAACACGCCCGACTGCTTAGGGCCGTAAATCTTGCCGCCATTGAGCGTCATTAGGTCTACCCCCAAGCTGTTGACGAGTAGCGGCAGATAGTTGGCTGCCTGGCAGGCATCCGTATGAAGATATAAAGGCAGTTTTACTCCCCTCGACTTTCGACTTTCGACTTTCGACTTTATAACCTTTGCGACCTCTTTCAGGGGCTGCACCGTGCCTATCTCGTTGTTGGCATACATTACACTGACCAGCACGGTATCATCATCAATTAACTGCTCTAGTTCATCTAAATCAATACGCCCATTCGGCCGCACCGGAGCGAGTTTATGCGGGTATTGCCCCGCCGGTTTTAGAACCGCGTCATGCTCCACGGCGCTAATAACGCAGTTTTTACCTGGAAACATCCGCATGACACCCTGCACTGCCAGGTTGTCCGACTCGGTGCCGCCAGCCGTGAAAATAATTTCGGATTGGCGGCAACCCAAAATAGCCGCTATCTCTGTACGGGCGCTATATATAGCGTCCTTTACTGATTGAGACGCTATATATAGCGCCGAGGGATTATAAAATTTATCCGTGAAGTACGGCCCCATAGCCGCCAAGACCGACTCGGACATCGGCGTTGCGGCAGCGTAATCAAAGTAATAATTCTTCATTATCTGTTTACGGTTTACCTTTTACTATACGTTTACCATTAACGGTTCCCTTTGAAATACACGGTAAATGGTAAACAGTAAATGGCCTTACAGGTAGGCGGCGTATAGTTCAGAGCGTATACGCGCGTTATAACGGTGCACAGCCTCGCGCAATCGCTCGGCCTCGGCCTTGCTGACACGCTGGTAGCTCTGACCCTGCTGAGCTTTGAGTATACCCGTAGGGCGTACATCATAGCGCGTGGTACGAATCTGCCGCTCACCTTGCCCATCAACCCACTCCTCGTGCCAAATCCAAGTGTGTTGATCTAGGCAAAAGAACTCGCGCCGTCCGCCCTCTGGTATCGGGCCGAATATTTCACCGCCGATCTTGGCCTCGCGCCGAATCAGCGCGCGGTACAGTTCAGCCTCGCGGTCAATCCGCCTTTGAGCGGCAGAGCTATTAAGCAGCTTTTTAAGCGACAGCATTTAGTTTTTCCCTGGCAGCTTGAGCCATTTCTTCTTGATTACGATAAACAGGCAAAGGCATTACGGGTACTTCATGCCTGTTACTAAGCGTTTGTGATACTGTTTGCTGCGATTCTTGCGTAGTGTTTCTTGCTTGTTCTTCGGTCTGTCTATACGCCGTAAGATTAACGACTCTGCCAACTGCCTGCTCGCTAGCGGCCGGCACGGCTGGATGCTGCGGCTGGTACATTTCACGCCCTGTCGTATCATCTGGAACGCTATCGGCCGCCGGATTAATAAGCATATCAGCCAGCCCAACTAGCCGAAGCCGCTCTTGAATAGGAGCAGCTGGCTGGTTTTCCGGTGTATTGCTGGTGTTGTAATTGATAGGACTCATAGTTTGAATAATTCCCGCGCGTTGGCCGTGGTTTGTCTAGCTAATTCTTCGAGTTCTTCGCCTCTAAGATTAGCCAGAAACTCCGCTACCGTCCGCACGTATTTTGGCTCTCCGATTTTACCACGAAAGGGCACAGGAGTCAAGAAAGGCGCATCTGTTTCCAGTAGTAATTTTTGCAATGGCACAGCTTGAGCTGCCTCGAGCTGCTCTGAACGTTTCGTAAACGTCATGATTCCGTTTAAGCCTACGTACAGGCCTCTCGCCAAAATTTGCTCCAAATCGACCTTACTGGCGGAGAAACTATGGATAACACCCCTGACGCCTTTATATTCGTCAATGATTGGCCAAAAATCAGCAAAAGCATCCCGTACATGGAAAATGAGCGGTAGATCATGTTCTAGGGCAAGATCAAGCTGAAACCGCAGTAGTTTTTTCTGATCTTCCTTGGGCGAGTTTTCGTAATAGTAATCCAATCCTGTCTCGCCAATAGCTACGACTTTTGGCTTGGTTGCTAAGTCGCGGAACTGCTGCAGCGCGTGGTGATCATGCACATAACGCGCGCCCTCGTGCGGGTGCAAGCCGATGCTCGCCCAGATGTTGCCGCGTTGGGCGGCAAACTCTACCGCGGCCTGGCTATCAGGCAATGTACAGCCGACGGCAATCATCCGTGACACACCCTCAGCAGTAGCCGCGGCTATTACCACGTCTGGATCGAGTGGATAATCAGCGAACTGCACATGGCAGTGCGTATCCACGAATTGGACTTTCCCGGTGCTCATAGCTCTATTGTACGCCTGTTTTTAGAACTCAGCCGAAAGAGTATTTACGGATGAGTTCTGGTATCTGTGATAAATATCACTATGGACATGAGTCTTTTGTAGGCGTATACAAGTACGCATAGGAATCTCGCTATGAGCTCCGTCGAAAACACATTAAACAATACGCAATTCCCCGAAGAATCACCGCCTTTAGCAGACACCCAGAGAGCAGGCGCTGTTGTGGTGAACCTGGCATCCCGGCGCGCCGAGCGGCAACCAGACCCCCCTCCGCCACCTACATCAGTTGGCAAGTTATTAGCTTGGCTGATCCATGATATTTAGAGCTTCATCCCTAAGGATACTTTTCGCGCCCGGAAAGTATCTTAAGGGATGAAGCTCTAATCTTCCTTGACAGCGAATTTTTCGATTTTTGGAAACAATACATTGGTTGGCTTGCGCAATATACCGTCAGCAAAGATATTGTTGATGGCTTGCGAAGTATTGGGCAGGAACGGCCCTAGCATATCAGCGATTTCCAGCAGGCAGCTGACCATATAGACCAACACTTCGTTCAGGTGATCAGTATCGCCCGATTTAGCAATAGCCCATGGTTTTTGCTCTTCTATGTACTGGTTCAGGCCGCGGACCTGGTCCCAGACTTCGTCTAGAGCCCGGTCAAACCGGCAGTCACTTACCGCCTCGTGATAGGCGGCCGCGTCGTGCTCCGCGGGCGGAATATCGCCAATGAGTCCCTGCTGATATTTCTCTATCATTACAACAGTGCGTTGCACAGCGTTGCCAAGCTCATTGCCAAGCTCGTTGTTGTAGCTGGTTTCAAACTGCGCCCAGGTAAAGTCGCCGTCGTTGTAGCTGGGCACTTTGCGCAGGAAATAGTAGCGGAACGCGTCAACGCCATAACTATCAACAATTGCCGCCGGGTCAACCACATTGCCTGTGCTTTTACTCATTTTTTGGCCGTTGAACTGCACATGTCCGTGAACATAGAGGTTTTTTGGCAGCTTCAGTCCCAACCCCAGCAGCATACCGGGCCAGATAGCGGCATGGAAACGCAAAATATCCTTGCCAATGACCTGGTAGTTGGCCGGCCAGAATTTTTCGAAATCTTCATGTTCAGGGTAGCCGAGCACGGTAATATAATTCATCAGCGCCTCAAACCAAACATACATGACTTGGCTGCTGTCGCCGGGCACCGGGATGCCCCAGGATATCTTGTCTTTCGGCCGGGAAATACTGATGTCGGTCAGGCCCTCTTTGAACACCCCCAAAATTTCGTTTTTGCGGGTTTCGGGTATAATCCGGAATTCACCGGATTCAATGGCCGCGTGGATTTTGTCGGCGTATCTACTGAGTTTGAAGAAATGGTTTTCTTCTTCTATTTTGTCGTAGGGCTTTTTGTGTACGGGGCACTCGCCCTTGTTATCCTTGACGGCGGTCTCGGTGACAAACTCTTCGCAGCCCTTGCAATACCAGCCAGTGTACTTGCTCTTATAGATATCGCCAGATAAGTTTTTCCAGATAACCTGGGCACGCTGTTCGTGACCCTTGTCCGTGGTGCGAATAAAGCGATCGTTGCTGATGTTGAGCATTGTTAGCATCTCGCGGAATTTTTCGGCGTTTTTATCGGCCAGGGCTTTTGGCGTTATTTTGAGCTCGGCGGCTTTTTCGGCTACTTTGGTACCGTGCTCATCGGTGCCGGTCGCGTAGATAGTGGGCGTCTTTTGGGCACGGGCGTAGCGGGCCAGCACATCGGCAATCACAAACTCCATGGCATGGCCCAGATGCGGTTCGCCGTTAATATAGGGGATAGAAGTAGTTACGTAAAAATTAGACATTAGTATTAGTGTACCTGCTTAGAAGTTGAAAGTGAAAAGTTGAAAGTATAGAGTTTTTGACAAAGAGAAATTACGCCCGGCCGGGCATCATCACGCGCATCGAATTGTGAGCGATGATTGTCATAGCATTATTTTAGCATTTTTAACAGATTACTGCCAGGTACGTTTGGCGTTTTTGGCTTCTTTGGCGGCAAAGGCCTCTGCCAGGTCGATATCCAGGCGATTGCAAAGATCTACAAGCATGAACAAGACGTCGGCTGCCTCCTCTTCGATATCATGCTGCCGGGAACTCATGTCGATCTTCTGGCCATTGGCTTTACGAAGCGCCTTGGCTAGCTCACCGACTTCTTCGACCAGAAGCGTGAACACCTCAGATACTGTTTCTTTTTCGAACCCACGCTCTACCACAACCTCTTTTAGGTAGTCGTGATAATCCGTCATAGTCGGTTTATAGGGTAATTCAGCCATAGTTCACTCCTTATGTAAGGAGATTATACTCTTTGCCGCTGATAACTGAGAACGCACAACCCGCCAATTGTCTCACAGTATACCAAAAAGCTTATGTTTTGTCAACTATATTGTGTAGAGTACTTATACTCTTGACTGGTGAGTGTAGTGTTTAGTGCGCTGGGTGTGGATTCGTATGCTTACGAAACTGAGTGCCATAGCTACGAGCACAATCCCTGCTGTCTGAGCTAGCCCTGTCTCTGCCAGCTCGTCTGGGTCATCACTGCTGGCAAGTCCTGGGTAGGTGAAGGTCTTGGTGTTGTCGCTTGTGCTGGCTCCCAGTACAAAGCTGTATGAGGCTGGTGTGGGAGTGATGCCTTGGATAATAGGTCCTGTATAGGTAAAGGTATCGCCTATGCGGTAGTAGGCGGAGAGAGCTTCATCAAGTTCATCTTGTTCTTCTGGGGTGAGGCTGCTTGGGTCGTCTATGGCTGGCAAGGCAG
>CAYWFI010000022.1:0-10835 GCA_964458165.1 uncultured Candidatus Saccharibacteria bacterium | reverse complement strand
GAATACAGTACCGGACACCTTTTGAAGTGTTGCAGAGGTTTTGAGTTAGTACGGTCCCTGCATAACTTTTTCACGCTAGCCATTAAAAACTACAACACGTTTATGCTTGTCCCGCAAAAGCGTGGCCTGTACACTGGTATCAAACAAGTGAGAGGGGATAATCCTTTGGGAGTTTACAGCAACATTCAGATTCGGCAGGCGATTAAAGACGGCCACATTGTCTGTACGCCGTTTGATGACAAGCACATCAGCCACGCCAGCATGGATGTAACATTAGGCTATCACTATTACCGAGTAGAACGCGCCAATGAACGCAGCATGTATAATCCGTTTGACCGCGAAGATGTAGAGCGTTACTTTGACGGCCCGTACAAGGCCATGCCTCACCGGGAATGGTGCGACTTAAATGGCATCAAGCCGCTCAAAAACATCCCCGACGACCACCCGGTAATTGCCCTCAAACCCGGCGAGCGCATCCTGGCTCACACCCACGAATTTTTTGGCATCAAGCCGCCAGGCGCGTATGAGGTCAAGAGCCGTTCGTCCTGGGGGCGCAACGGCGTGGCCGTTTGTTTTGATGCCGGCTGGGTGGATCCGGGTTACATAAACCGCCTGACTCTTGAGATTTTTAATCTCAACGCCCGCGAAACCATACTGCTGCCGGTAGGCGAGCGCATCGCGCAAGCAGTGTTTTTAGAGACTGGCGAGGTAGAAGGCAACTACGGCCAGGGCAGGGACAGTGGCTTTAGCGGCAAATACCAGAGCGGCACCGACCTGAATACCATTATTCGCACCTGGTCGCCCGCCCAGATGCTACCTAAGGCCTGGAAAGACAAACGCGAACTGCCAGACGTAATCGAGGGACTGAGCTATGAATAACCGCGGGCGCTATATCGTCATCGAAGGCCCGGAGGGAGTTGGTAAAACTACACAGCTGGAGCTATTGGCGCACAAGTTAGAGACAGCCGGTTATCCGGTACGTCTGTTCCGCGAACCTGACAGCCAATCCGACCTGACAGCTCGAACCATCCGGATGCTCACCCAAGACCCGCGCTACCCCATGAACACTCGCACCGAGGTATTACTCTACAACGCCGCCCGCAGCCAGAGCCTGGAGGTTATCAAAAAAGCCCGAGACCAAGGCGTTATCTGCCTATGCGATCGCAACTACTTAACCACGCTGGCTATACAGTATTACGGCCGCGGCGACGTACCAGACTACGAGACAATTACGCGCATTATCGACTTCGCGGTGGCCGACATGGAGCCAGACATGACCATTGTGTTAGACGCGCCGGTTCAGGTGCTCAGAGAGCGAGCCAAAGATCGCGGTACGGGCGAGAGGTTTGATTCCTTGGACGAAGCGTTTCTGGAGCGAGTCAGAGCAGGCTATCTGTGGGAAGCTAATCAGCGCAAATACCCGGTACTATTCGCCGATAACACCTCCGAGCAAATCGCCGAGTCCATCTGGCAGACCCTGAACGGCCAACTGCCAACCGGCCAGGCGGCAGCCGATGCCGCTCCACCGCTTAGCGTCACCGCGCCGGCCACGCCAATCAAAGAAGTATTGGACAAGAAAAAACAAACTATTGATACACCAAAGGCCGCGGTAGACGATATAACCTATGTCACCAAAGACAAAAAAGGCAATTACTCCATTACTGAAGCTGGTCAGGAGTTTTTAGACGGCGCGGTCACTACTTCTGACGGCGACGTCTATGCCTTTACCGATCGTCTCAGCCCTACTACCATTGCCGCCGCTATGGCCCGCCTCAGCCGCCGCGGCGATGATATGCGCATTACTATCCTAGACGAATTTGCCGGAGCGATGGGCAAGGACGAGAAATTATTACAAAGAGTCATTACCGCCTACGGCGATGATTCTGTCCAGCAACTGGTGGGGCAGCACGTTGTGGTAGAGAACGCCAGTAACCTGCTGACCAAGAAACTCGAGTGGGGCCGCCTGGCCAGCTACCTGGAACAATCCACCCGCTATATTTATTTCGACCAAAAGGACAAAAACGGCCGCTACCGCTACCACGTACCGCCGCATCTACCAAAGAAACTCAAAACCGCCTACCGCACTACAATGGACGAGATCTTTGACCTGTATTCAGACATGGTCCATAAGCTAACCGATTACGTGCGTGAACACAGCACGACGCCGGAGTCAGAGCGTGATATAGCCTGGGGCGGCGCTACCCGCGCCCAAGCCTGCGATGCTATCCGACCGGTTTTGCCGGTAGCAACCAAATCGACCGTGGGCATTTATGCTTCCGGACAAGCGTTAGAGAGCCTGATTATGCACTTACTCAGCGACGAGCTGCCAGAGGCTAAAGCAACCGGCGAAGCAATGCTTAAAGAAGCTCGTAAAATCATTCCAACCTTCCTGGAACGCGCTGATAAGCCCGAACGCGGCGGCGCTTCAATCGCCTACCGCGCCAGCACTTACAAAGCCGTCAAAGAATTAGCAGACAAGCAATTGCCGAACACCCTTGGCAACCTGGACGATGACGTACAGCTCGTAGACTATTGGCCGCGCAATGAATTCGACCTGCTGCCGCATATGCTGTATGAACATAGCAGTCTGAGCCTAGGCGATATCAAAAAGGAAGTACTTGGCTGGACCTACGACCAAAAAGCCGAAGCCTTCAACACTTTTATCGGCGAACGCTTGAACCGCCGCCACCGTCCAGGCCGCGCGCTCGAGACCGTCCACTATAGCTGGGACCTGCTATGCGATTACGGTATATTCCGCGACTTGCAGCGCCACCGTATGGTCGACGCCATGGAGTGGCAGTTTTTGACGCCGCGCTATGGTTTTGATATCCCTGAGCTAGTAGAAAAAGCCGGCCTCAGCGACCAGTTTGAAGCTTGTTTTGATAAGTCGGCAGCACTCTACAGCCTTTGTCAGGCCGAGGGTTTTGAGCTAGAGGCTCAATACGCCACCCTGCTTGGTCACCGCATGCGCTGGAAGGTAATGTATAACGCCCGTGAGGCCTTCCACCTGCACGAGCTGCGTACCAGCCCGCAGGGCCATCCTGGTTATCGTAAATTAGTCCAGCAGATGCATAATCGGCTGGCCGAAGTACACCCTATGCTGGCCGGCGCGATGAGGTTTGTCAACAAGGGCGAGGACGAAGAGCTAACCCGTTTGAGCGCCGAACGTTACACGCAGTTCAAGTTAGAGCAGATGAAATAGAGCCCTGCCTACAATACCTGAGCCGCGTAGCAAACAACTCTGCCGTAATCTTCGACAATAAGCTGTCTTACAAGCTGTCTGTCAGGGCGCAGCTCCTCGATTGTCAGGCCACCCGCCAGGATACCGTCAAAATCAGGCTGCGTTAATCCCAGCACTTCAATAAAGGCGTCATGCGCCTGAACGTCCGCGTCTGCCTGGAGCTGGTATATCCTATGTTTTGTTTCGCCGGCGACACCGACGCCACCCAGGAAACTATTAATACACTCCGCGTCGTACACGCCTCTTTCCCGGCCTGTCAATCTCGCGGTTTTTACCGCGTTGGCAAAAGGGTTTGATTCTAAAATTGTCATATCATCTCCTCTGATAGGGGTTAATGTCCCCGGTGAATGCCCTCACTGGCCGTGGAGGGCACTCACCGGGAGTTTTAACTAAGAACGCCGGTTCCTTATGCTGGAATCCGGCGTTTGATTTCTTTAGTTGTGATTGGTATGAAACGGCTTCCAGCAAATTTAGTGCGCAATCATCACGTAACCAAGCATGTGGCGCTTGGCTGCTGACGGGCGGCAAATTTGCTGCGATATCTTCATACGTGAGGTAATTTACGCCACGTCAAGGCACTTGTCAAGCATTCGGTTGACAAATCAACTGAGCGGCGTATGCTAGAGCGTAATGGTTCACAGTGCAGCAACAAATAAGCTCGGTCTCCTAGTGATTAGCACGCTAGGTTTTGTTGCACGCACCCGTGAAGCCGTAAATATTTAGCAGCAAAACCGACAACCAAAGAAAACGGCTTCATGGGAACGCCGTTTTTTTAATTTTTAATAGAAGGAAACGAACCATGATAGACATAGCAGCAACAATCAGAGCAGAGGACCAAGCATGGGCAGAGATGCACAATATCGATACAGACGCGGAGTTTGCCCGGTCTTTGGGCGCATTGGTCACACCCCAGCCAGAAAACGTCCTGCCAGCAGGGCACAGCCAGAGCAACCCAGGGTGGTCACAGTTTATGGACCCTTATACACGCATCGTACGGGGCCAAGAATAATGAGAAAGCACCGCGTTGGCCAAATAGCCGAAGGCAGTCTGGTAGAGCCGCTCGATCTTAGCGAAGAGGCAGCGCGTCATGGCTTTACCAGGCTCGACACGTATACAAACATCATAGCCTTTTGTATCGTGCATAGTATCGAAATACCCCAAGAATATACAAAGCAACAAGCGGATGCCTCCGTGGCTGTGCTACATAATAACTCAGGAGGCACTTATGAGCCGATCTTTTTACAACGGGCATAAGTTTGACGACAGCGTATCGTCACGTTTTGTAGACGCGCTGCATCGTGGAGACAACGTGCTCCTGGACCAGCTTATTGTGAGCGGCCCAAAACATGAGAATGTTCGCGCGCATTGCGCAGGTCTTGTCAGACAGTATTTGCGCCAGCACGGTGAGCTACCCGTGCCTCATCTGTTAGATGAACATATTCAACCAGATATGCTATCTGGGGTAGGATATGAGTAAAATTGTGAGCAATATCACAGACATTTCTATATTTTTATGATATAATAGTATATATGAGTGCTGAAGTATTTCCGAACATTCCATCTGACGAGATGACGGTGCCTTCCGCGCTTATCAGCATAGATACCAATAGATACCATTAAGCACTGGCAGCGTAGCGGCTTACTGGATAGGCGACCTGATTTACGTACGTTTGTAACACAGGCAAGCCTGGCAGAAGAGACCTTTACTTCTACCGACCAATCGGGTATAATTGCCTCTGATTACCAAAGACAGTAGCGATCTTCACGGATTTAAGAATGCTACCGAGGTGAACGACAAATATTTTGTTATTCAAATGTCTTTTTGGTTAATCCTAAAGAGGCATTTTTTATTTGCCCGGTAATCAGCTTTAGTCCAACGGTCGATAGGACAAGCAACATAAAAGTAAAGCACAGAGGAATACTAATGGCTTTAACTAAAGTAAAGAAAAACGAAGTTGTCACTGAGGTCAAAGACTTACTCGGCAGCTCTAAGCTGACCGTCGTAGCTCAGTACCAAGGCACAACTGTCAAAGCAATCCAAGCTCTCCGCAAGGAAGCTCGCGGCAATGGCACCAAGGTAAGCGTTATCAAAAACCGCCTTGTAATCAAAGCCCTGGAAGGCAGCGAAACATTTAAAGGCGTTGATACCAGCGCGCTTACCGGCCAGCTGCTCTACGCGTTCAACGCTGATGACGAAGTTGCTCCCGCGCAGGTGTTAAGCGCTTTCGCGAAGACCAACCCCAGCATTCAGTTCGTTGGCGCGATTACTGCTGACGGCCAATTCATGAGCGCGGACGACGTTAAGGCTCTGGCAACCCTGCCGGGCAAGAACGAACTTATCGCTCAAGTGGTAGCTACACTGCTATCACCGGTACACGACGTTACCAACGCCCTCAGTGGCAATTTGCACGCGCTGCTGGACGGCGTAGAGGCAAAAGCCGCAGCTTAAAGAGCTGCGAATTTAATAATTTACCAGTTCTCATTTACCAATTATTTGTCATTTGGCCGTTAGTCAGGGGTCTTGCGCAAATGAAAATTGGTAAATAATTGGAAAATGGTAAATGTGCAAATGATAAATAATTTCAAGGAGAAATTTCAATGGCGAAAGATATTAAAAAACTCGCAGAAGAATTAACTAGCCTTACCGTGCTAGAAGTAAACGAACTAAAAACCATCCTTAAGGATGAGTACGGTATTGAACCTGCCGCCGCGGCTGTCGCCGTTGCCGGTCCTGCTGCTGGCGGTGAAGCCGCAGCTGCCGACGAAGGTAAGTCTGAGTACGACGTGGTCCTCAAAGACGCAGGTGCCCAGAAGGTTGCGGTAATCAAGGCTGTCAAAGACATTACCGGCCTTGGTCTTGGCGAAGCCAAAGCAATCGTAGACGGCGCGCCAAAGACTGTCGTAGAGAAAGCCAAGAAAGAAGACGCCGAAGCTCACAAGAAAACGCTTGAAGAAGCTGGCGCTACTGTCGAGTTAGCCTAAGTCTAAGATTCAAGATTTTAGAGTCTAGGTGATAGTTAAGAACCGCCCCATACCCGGGGCGGTTCTTAATGCTTTTGTTTATACGTATGCGTATGTGTTACATTCCGGTAATGACAAGAGTAGATCCAGCCGAGCTCATAAAACCGACCGTTATAGAACTTAACGGGCCAATGGAAGTTGGCGAACTTTCATTGCGACTCTCAAGATATGATCTGAGAGAGGTTATTGTCTTTGCCTACCCAGATACTACACAGGAACCAATAGAGCAAACTGAAACCTTGAACGAACGTTACAGAAAATTAGCATCCGGGCTGCTAATCTTTGATTGCGAGCTTGACATCATAAAGGTAGGTGATCCTCCAGCTATAGCGCATGCCACGCCTAAGGAAGGGGTGATATTTGAGAGACTTACTAGACAGGAAAACACTCTCGTCTCCAGAGAGTTCCTTCACCAGTTAATAAATGGCGGTACCGGTAATGATCACACCGTTGACATACACATATCTAATTTAAGAGCTAAATTAGGACCAGCAAGAAACTACATACGTAACAAACGAGGGTTTGGATTTTATACCGACTCTCGCGCCAAAATTGAAATCGACTAGACGACCTTCAACCAATTACCCGTTTGGATGATATTCTGACAAGCCTCTTAGATTTTATGTCCTGGCTACATGGTCGTGATTTATCCACAGAAAAACGCGCTTGTCTTTGACTTGACAGGAAAGACGTGGTACGTTTAGGCGTAAGTGTACCTAAACAAACACTTATTGAGGTGATAAAAAGATGGCGGATTTACCAGAAAAACAGGTTAAGCGGTTGAGAGCGCTTATCCAGGAAGCAGAAACAAACTTAGCGGCAGCAAAGGAGCTGTTAGTTAGTTTAGTTGGCGACGATGCTGTTATCGCGCCAGCCAGCACAGAGGAACAAGTAGGCAAGATCATTGAGGGCGTATTTGACGGGCAGAATATGGTCGGCAGTGACGCCAAAACCTACCCCGTACCAGCTAACTACGCCAGCAAATCCAAGCTTGTGCAAGGCGATATCTTGAAACTTACCATCGCCGAGGACGGCGCGTTTCTGTACAAGCAGATCGGCCCGATTCCGCGCAAACAAGTCGTAGGTACGTTGACCCAAAAAGACGGACATTACACCGTTAACTTCGAGGGCAAGGATTACCGCGTGCTGCTTGCTAGTGTGACGTATTTCAAAGCCAAACCAGGCGACCAGGTCAGCGTCAACATACCCGAAGACGGCAATGCCGAATGGGCCGCGTTAGAGGCTGCTCTTTAGAGCAAAAGTAAATTCCGATTTCATTTGTAACTTTTATGAACACCTTGTCCCCGTGTTATCAACAACAGGGGTAGTAACGCTATCCGACTGCCTGTATACTTAATAGAACAAAGAGGGAGTCATAAGTGGGACAGGCGTTATACCGGAAGTACCGGTCTAAGAAGCTATCTGAAGTCATCGGGCAAGAACACATCACCCGCACGCTGGACAACGCGCTAAAAACGGGCAAAGTCAGCCATGCTTATTTGTTTACAGGGCCACGTGGCGTCGGCAAAACTTCTGTTGCTCGTATCCTGGCCCACGAGATCAATGGGTTGTCATACACCGACGAGTCAATGCACTTGGACATTATCGAAATTGATGCTGCCAGCAATCGCCGTATCGATGAAATCCGTGACCTACGCGACAAGGTGCATGTTGCCCCTACTAGCGCCAAGTACAAAGTCTACATAATCGACGAGGTCCATATGTTAACGCGCGAGGCCTTTAACGCGCTACTCAAGACACTCGAGGAACCTCCAGCCCACGTTATATTCATTCTGGCTACTACCGAACTACACAAACTGCCCGAAACTATTATCAGCCGCACCCAGCGTTTTACGTTTAAACCCATTGATGATGTTGAGGCCGTAAAACATCTGCGCGCTATTGCCAAATCGGAGAATATCGACATTGATGATGACGCATTGGCACTTTTGGTCGCTCACGGGCAGGGAAGCTTCCGCGACAGCATTAGCCTGCTTGATCAGGTTGGCAATAGCGCCGGCAAGATTACCCGCAGCGATGCCGAAAGATTGGTCGGTCTGGCAGCATCCAGCCGGATCGACGCTTTATTGTTGGCGGCCATCAACGGTACTCCCGCGGAAGTACTAGAGTCCATACAAAAGCTTATAGAAGACGGGGTCAGTCCCGGACAGACAGCTAAGCAATTGGCTGCCGAAATTCGTACGCGGATCATTAACGACACGGCTAGTCCGGTATTAGTCGACTTATTGTCGGACTTACTACAGATAAACGCCAGCTCTGACCCGGCGGCGAGCCTAGAGGTCGTATTACTGCGGGCGAATCTGTCGAGCAGTCCAAGAGTCGAAGAGATTAGAGACCAGAAATTAGAGACCAAAACGGAAGAATCGGAAGCTAAGAGTCAAGAATTAAAGATTGAGGAGAAACCAAAAGAAGCAGCCGAAACAAAGCCGGCGAAACAAACTACCCCCAATCCGGCCTCCAAAGCAGCCCCGGCCGACTGGTGGGGCGATGTGCTAATACATATCAAAGCCGTCAACAACACCTTGTACGGAGTGCTACGTATGGCTGAGGCCCGTATTGAGAATGACGTTCTGCACTTATCGTTTGGCTTCAGTTTCCATAAAAAGAAAGCCGAAGACAACGTTACTCAAGCCAAAATTAACGAGGCCATAGAAAAAGTCACCGGCAAATCATTCCGCATCAATGCCGTACACGACAAAAAGCTGACAGCAAACCAGCTAAGCGAAGCTACCAGTCCGCCAGAGCCGCAGAACGAACCGGCAACGCATACCCCCGACATCTCATCTATCACAAACATATTCGGCGGCGGAGAGGTATTGGACAGCTGATGGATCCTATCGCGCCAAAAAACCTACCACCACAGAGTACCGAAGCCGAAGCGTCGCTGCTCGGTGCTATTTTGATTGACTCTGACGCTATTGTAAAAGTCGCTGATATCGTCCGGCCTGGTGATTTCTACGATGAACGGCACGCCCGTATTTATGAAGCGGCACTGAAGCTGTATGAAAAACACAGTCCGATTGATGTGCTGACGTTAAGCGACCAGCTCAAAAACACCGGCATGCTGGATCTAGTTGGCGGAGCGGGTTACCTGACGGAGCTTACTAATTTCGTGCCGACGGCATCACACGCCGATCGCTACGCGGAGATAATCGCCCAAAAAGGTATGCGCCGCCGCCTTATCAAAGCCAGCCAATCCATAGCCGATCTTGGCTACGACGAGGCCCAAAGCCTGCAAGAGTTGATAGAAAATGCCGAGACAAAATTGTTTGAAGTCAGCCAGCAACATATTAAACAAGACATCAGTAGTATCGAACATATCTTGAGTGCCAGTTTTGACAGATTGGACGAACTACACAAAGACAAAGGCAAACTACGAGGAGTGCCAACCGGCTACAAAGACCTGGACAACATCTTAGCGGGCCTGCAACCATCCGATCTGCTTATCCTTGCGGCCCGCCCGTCGATGGGCAAGACCGCCCTTGCCCTAAACCTGGCTCATAACGTAGCTGTCAAAGCCGAGCTGCCGGTGTTGGTGTTCTCGCTCGAGATGAGCAAAGAACAGCTGGTTGACCGATTGCTGGCAGCAGAAGCTGGCGTCAATGCCTGGAATTTGCGCACCGGCAACCTGACAGACGATGATTTTGAAAAGATAGGACAGGCTATGGGCACTTTGTCTGAGGCACAGATTTTTATAGACGACAGCCCGGGTATCTCTGTCAGCGATATGCGTACTAAGGCCCGGCGCGAAGCCCATCGTAACCCGCTAGGGCTGATAATTGTTGATTACTTGCAGTTGATGAGCGGCGGAGCGCGTTTTGGCGGCGACAGTAACCGCGTACAGGAAATATCGGAGATTTCGCGCGGACTAAAAGGCATCGCCCGCGAGCTTAACGTCCCGGTGCTGGCGTTAAGCCAGCTTAGCCGTTCGGTCGAAAGCCGCAGCCCGCAAATCCCGCAATTAGCCGATCTGCGCGAGTCCGGTTCTATCGAACAGGACGCCGATGTCGTGGCGTTCATCTATCGTGAAGAATACTATAACCCCGAAACAGAGAATAAAAATATTGCCAAAATTTTAATCAGAAAGCATCGCAACGGCCCAACGGGCGATGTCGAGCTGTACTTTGACCGCGAAAAACAGCGTTTTCGCAGCCTAGATACACGCCGCGATCAACCTTTTAATACATAAATGTTATACTAAATCACAAGCATTATGAGAAAAACGTGGAACATCGTCTTAGCAATGTGGCGGCCAGTCTTGCTCGGCTTTGCCGCCTTAATTGCCATAGTGGGTCTGATGGGTTGGCAGCTTACCAGCCTGACTCCCGGTCTTAGCCAACCAGAAATAGACACCTATAACGCGACCCGATCGGCTGGACAGATTATTGACAACAGTGTCAACGCGCCTTACAAGACAGCCGTTCTTATCGCCACTAAAATGGCCGATAACACATTTGGCCTACGGATCACGGGTGCTGCTTTGGGTGCGATTGCAATCGTCCTCTTCTACCTGTTGGCGCGTAAATTATTAAGCGATACCGCCGCGCTGTTA
>CAYWFI010000021.1:0-11611 GCA_964458165.1 uncultured Candidatus Saccharibacteria bacterium | reverse complement strand
CTTTTTGGTTTTGCCACTATGAATACCCTCTCGTAAAGTGTTAGTCTCTTTTGTGGTTATAATCTATTGTAGCCCAAAAGCTTATCTCAAGCAAACAGCTTGCACAGATAAGCAAATGTATGGTTGAATAAACTTGAGCGGTTTGCTCGTAACAAACAAAAATAACCAGCAGCAAAGAAGCATTCAAGCATGTTTCGAAAACTTATAAGTAATCTGCCCTTTAATCCAAGCCTGCTTGGAACTGTTTCATTTTACGCGCAAAGAATCAAAGCAGAGGAATCTTTGCGCCGCCTTGGATTTGGGTTTGTCGCTTTAGCCATGTTGATACAGATGTTCGCGGTCATGGCACCACCTGAAAAGTCACTGGCTTATTCAAGTGACTACATTATCAATGGGTTACGCACCCGCGATGACATTCTTCGTGCCTGGGATGGTCAGACCGCGGACAAAAACGTCGCTCAGATATATAGCCGGTTTGGTCTTACGCGCCAAGATATCGCCGCCCTGCCTATGCAGCCGAATGTAACGCTGCGGTCCAATAACGCCGATTACTGGACGATGGGCCGCACATCATTGTCGGCAGTCAGCAAGGCCAGCAAAATCAAACAGCAATACAAAAACAGTGAAGTACCCGTGAATTATGGTGCTGGCACTGTTTATGTACGTCAACTGCGAGCTTGGGATATCGTAAACCCAGTAAACACTTATCGCGCGTTTGAAGGTGTCAAGAATGGTAAAAAATTCTGGATTCTGGTAGATTGCGGCAACTTTACCCAAGTTGGTATGCCTACACTTAAGGAACCGCGTCTAGAGCTACGCAAAACAATCGACGGCGGCCCACGCAATCTTAAACCTGGCGATAGCTTTAATTTTAGGTTTGAGTACCGTAACCCTGTCGCTGACTCCCAGCCCGCACAGAATGTAGTGCTCCACGACACGTTTGACACAGAAAAGTTTGATATCGTACGTTCTACCCCCGCTATATCTGGACGGACTATTGCTCTGCCTCTTGGGAATGTGAGCTATACTCCCCATTTTCAGACCGCACTTGTCGTAACCGCTCGGTTAAAACAAGGATTGAATCACGGTACGAAGGCATGTAACGCGGCCAAGTTAACAGCCTCGAATGCAGCGGAGGTATGGAGCGGCGGCTCTACCCTCTGTATTACGGTACTCAACCCCTGCCCCTTAGACAGTTCGTTGGCCAACAACGACCCTTCCTGTAGAGCCCCGGTAGTGGCCTGCAGCCTGACTAATTCTGATATAAACCGAACAACAAAAACTTTTACTCTAAGCACTGTAGCTACATCCAATAACCCAGCGCTGACATCCATTCAAAGCTACGTTTATGACTTTGGTGACGGCTCCGCACCAATTACCCAACGCTCATCAAAGTATCAGGACCTAATCACCCACCGCTACGAAGATGGCAGCTTTACTGCAACTGTGGTCGTAAACTACAAAGCCGGCAACGGACCGGCTCAAACCGACAAAACAGTAGCCTGTAGCGCCCAGATTGACTCAGAACCAGATCAGCCACTCGGTCAGGAGAAAACAGCCCGAAACCTGACTCAGAATCTTGACGAAAATGCCACGCCAGACACAAAAGCCAAGGCTGGCGACACCATAGAATATAGTCTTGTCACTAACAACAGCTATAGCTACGACCGGGCGAATGTCAATGTAAGCGATTATGTTGGCGATATTTTGGAATACGCGGAACTTGATCAAGCTTTCTTATCTTCGCAAGGTGGCTCTTATGATCCAGAGACCAAAACACTTAGCTGGAATGGCCAGACTATAGGAGCTAATTCTGAATTGGCAAATCAATTCCGCGTTAAATTGAAAGATCCTTTACCGTCTACAAACCAGCCCGGTGCTATGACCACATCGTATGACTGCATGATGAGCAACAAGTTTGGCAATCAGCTGGATATACAAGTAGACTGTCCACTCCCCAAAAGCGCGGAGTATATAACAGAACGATTACCGAACACCGGGCCAGGAACCAGCCTGGCTATCGGCTTTGTTGGCACTACAGTCGCGGCGTATTTCTTTGCTCGCAGCCGTTTGCTGGGCCAAGAGCTTGAGCTAGTTCGTACTGATTTTGCAAACACAGGAGGTATCTAAAATAATGAGCGAAAAAGCCCCTAACCAGACACCAGAACAAGACCACAGCCAGCGTCAAGAACATCACAGACATCACGGCGAGCGTGCAAAAAACAATGTCGAGCATAGCAAAAAAACTCGTCATGAGCACGCCGAGAATCTGGATAACATACGTAAGCGAGCAGAGCAAGAAGCGACCAGTACTCAAGAAACAATTGGCCGCCAGCCGGAACGGACGGACGCAGAGACAGAAAAACCACTACACATAAACCGGGAGCTTAAAAACATGGCTTACCAACGTACCTTGAGACGGGTCCAGCATCAGCTACCAGTACCCTCGCGCGCGTTCAGCAAAGTCATACATAATCCTGCCGTAGAAACAGTCAGCGAAATAGCTGGCAATACTGTTGCGAGACCCTCTGGCGTGCTAGCAGGAGGCATCGCTGCTTTTATCGGTTCCAGCCTGTTCTTATGGATTGCCAGGCATTATGGTTATGAATACAATTTTCTATTATTCGCCCTGTTGTTTGTTGGCGGTTTTTTTGTCGGTCTACTGACCGAATTAATCCTGAGATTAATGACCAAACATCGACGCTAATTATACGTTAAAGTATTATTGCTTCGGTTCTTCTTTGTTCTGCTGGATAGTAGCTTCTGCCTGGCGCGTCATGTTACCTTCCTGATCTATAAAGATAGTGTCTTCATCCACCATTTTTTTACCCTCAAGTTCGTCTGCACTGGCAGTACCGTCAGAAGCAATTTGCGAGGTAGCTGATGGTTGCATATCTTGCTTGAGACGTTCCGCGATGCGTAAAGCTTCTTGCTGTTCAAGTTCATTGCTAGATATATTCTTAGAGGGATTATATGTAGCGTAGCTGACCGACTGACCGGCATTGGGATCGTCAATACTTGGGGCGGCTGGCTTCTTACCCCATGGAGCTGCTGGCTGCGTAGATGCTGTCGCTGAGCGCTTAGATAGCCAGTCGTCCAAGAAAGACCCGCTAGACGACTTAACAGGCCCTGTAGGGCCAAAACCAGCAGCCCCTTGTGTTGCCGGCGGTCTGTTACCAAAAGTCGTCTTAGGGGGGTCCTGTGTCTTGAGGCGCTCAAATATATCGGCTTCTACTTGATCTCTGGGCCGACCGAACTTAGCAGCTGACAACTGTTTGAGCGCGCTTGCAAGCTGTATATTGGGCGTACCTAGAGACGGCAACGTTGCGATACTGAAGGGCTGTGTCGGTACGCCGCCAATTAGCATACGGGTTATGGCATTAAAATTTGGAACTCTTTGCAAATCATTAATATCAAATACTGGCGCAAAATATTTGGCGAGGAACTCCGCATCATTAGTACCTACGCGAAACGAAACAATTGTACCGATATTACCAAACACCGCGTCCCTGATTTCTTCAGTAAGCTGGGTTGTAAACTGGTTTGCTACGATTAAGCTTAGGTGGTATTTACGAGCCTCGCTAAGAATAGAAGCAAACGAATCGGTGGAGAAATTCTGAAACTCATCAACATAGAGACTAAAATCAACGCGGTCATTCTCTGGTATATTAGCCCGCGACATCGCTGCCGCCTGGAATTTCATCACGAATATCATACCCAGTAGCTTGGAGTTCAGCTCACCGGTCTTCCCTTTACTCAAGTTAACCAAAAGGATTTTTTTGTTATCCATGATGTCACGCAAGTTAAATGAACTCTTGGTTTGACCGATAATATTGCGCATCATCTTGTTGCTTAAGAAAGCGCCGAACTTACTGACAAACCAGCTTTTTACCTCGCCAAACTCATTAGAACGCTCGCTACCTGGCATTTCTTTGAGCCAAAAATCCAACACCGTCTGATCTGTTACGTGCTTGAGTTTTTGGTTTACGAAATTCTTGTCATTGAATAGCTTTGGTATATCTACGAAAGTACCGCCAGCCGGATCGGCCATGATCGTCTGGGCGGCACTACGAAATAAATGTTCGTACCGAGGACCTATGATGCCTTGACGTTGCGGATCATACAGCTTGTAGAGCATGCCGATTGTCTCTTGTATAAGAAAGTCAATTTGATCAGGATCGTCAAATTCAAACATATTTAACCCAAGGGGGTATTCCATATCAGACGGGTTAAAGTAAATAACGTCTTCTGTCCGCTCCTTTGGCACCATAGCCATTAGGTTTTCTACCGCGTCGCCGTGCGGATCAATAAAAGCGAATCCGTTACCATTCAGCATATCCTGCAATGCCAGGTTCTCAAGGAATGTCGTCTTACCCGTACCGGTCTGCCCTACGGCATAGATATGTCTTCGGCGGTCTTCTTGGTTTAGATTGATACGTTTCTTGGCTCCGCGGAAAATGTTATAACCAAGCATTATGCCCTCTTCAGGCACATTGCGCGGCCCATCAACCTGCTTGCTGGCCTGGCGTTCGAGTTGTGTTGTTGGGATATTGCTCTCATCAGGAAAATGAAACAGTGTAGCAAGTTCGACAACGTTTAAGATGTTATTGTTGCTCTCCTGAGGAAAGAATCTCATGATGTATGCTGTTGTAAAATTCTCAATATCTTTAGCAGGCGTGTACTTAAATCCATTTTTACCGGGTGCATCAAAAAGTGCAAAGCTAGCTACAATGTTTTTGGTTATGCTTTGAGCTCGCTGTGATATATTTGAGCTCGCTATGACACGAATTAATACCTCGAAACCCGGATACCTAGTCTTGTCCTCGATTGAATCTATAATTGATTGGTCCAGTGACGAAAGTTCCTTTTTATCTTCCTGACTACTTGATTTCTCTTCAGGGGGTTTGACTGGAGCTGCTAAGACATCCTTAGAGAACTGTAAGACCGCTCCGCCGCTTTTTTTAGAGTCTTTGCCTTTCTTTTTCTTGGCAGCTAAGGCACGGGCCTTTTTAGTCCAATCGAGCGGTGCCGGTCGCATCAATATCTGAATACCTGCACCGTCTTCTTTCTCGAGGGTAGACAGAGCATTCAGAACACTTTGCAAGGCGTCACGCTTCAGGTCCTGGTAAGTAGCGATGGGATATGCATAATTCTCTTTTAAAGTAAGCTCCCCGCCCATAGTGGCGCTGATACGTCCTATGGGACTGAATATATTGTGCTCTGATACTTCCTCAAGACGAGCCGACGGATAAGCGCTAATGACGGCCTGTTGCACAACATCAAGCATAGATATGGGCACCGAAGCATAAAGATGCACAAAGCCCTTCGTTCCTACAATTTCGAAACTGAAATGGCGTTGACCGTAGAACCGACTTTTAAGCCCCTTTTGAAGCGTGCTGGCAATAATGCTATAGACGATCTGAGCCTTGCTGATTGTTTCGTCGGTGACATCACGCACATCCCTCGATCCGGCTTCGGTATCGTCGCTCATAGGCGGGAGGTGTATCAGTAGAGGTACCATTTTTAGGCTTCGTTCGTAATTTTTTTGCTCGCGCCACAATTTTTTTGCTTGGAAAAAGAAAACGATGCCGCAACTAACCAGCACGACCAACAGGATAATAAGTATTACTGCAAAGCCACTCATCTAAACCGTCCTCGGCTCAAGCTTCCTCAAGCTTTATATCTTTGTTATAACGCTTCTTCAAATAATCAGCCTTGAAACGGCTCATTTCCTTGTTTTGCTTGTGCGGATCCTCGCGCGTCGCCGCGACAATCCGTTTAGCTTTCTCAACCCACTCCTTTTCGATCAAATCATTGTCATCCGCCACGGCAGGCGTCTGAGCTGCCAACCCCTGAGGTTGTGGCGTAACTGGCTGTGCGGGCTGTGTAGGCGCAGCAACTGGGGGCATTACCGGCGAGGACGCCCCCTGAGCCGGGCTTGATTTGACGAAAGTCTCTGGCCCTGGAGGTGCCTGCTCTTGGGATAAAGACAAAGACTCATCAGCGCCTTGCGGTTGCAGCGGTGGTAATTCAAAGCTAGTCTGTGGTGAATTCTGACTCATACTCTCATAAACAGTATAGCAAACATATCCATCTTGCAGCAGATTGTTTTAGGGGTCAACAACGTTAGTGATTAACGGGTTCTAAATGATTTAGGTTTCTAAGCCCTGTACTCGCTTCAAATACCAACCAAAGCCTCCTATAAGCAGAACTGCTAAAGTTGCGTCCTGAGCTCCCAGTTGCCCCAAAGACCCAAGCACAATCAAAAGAGTGGGCGCGATAGAGATTACTACACTTAAAGACTTAATTTTTAGTTGTGAGTAGCGCGTAAACGTTCCTAAAATCAATCTAGCCCAAGCAAGGCTTGTCACAAAAACAAGAACCGGAAAAAGCAATAACATCGGAACGGGCAAAGAAGCAGGGCTGGTAAAAAGTATGAAAAGAGCCATCAAAACAAGACCTGCTATGCCAACACTCAAATGTTTTTTGTTTTCTTGTTTCATAAATTATAAATGTTCGTTTTTACTTTTTTAACACAATGTTGGATGCAAAGAAATTAATAAGGTTTTTATTGGAGCCCGGACGGTAAATCCGCTCTTAAAATATTATTATATAGCGCTTACCGTCCTGATGGGCTGTGACTGACCGCTCATTATCCGTTTAGCGAATAATAAGCGACATTAACTTTTTTGGATATGATTTATGTGAATTTTTTGTATTTTTTTATCACATTTCAAGCATAGACTAGGTGCCCAAAAAAGTCAATCCAGATTGTTGTTGAAATTATTTGTTTAAGGTGTTAAATTGTGCAAATTTTTTGTTGTTAAATTAATAACAGCTACTTTTGTTCATACTGATAAGTGCAGAGATACTTATATTTATACGGTATATTTTCTAATATATCAATTACATAATATTATATAAACATGATGTAAAATTTATGACTCCTTGAGGCATTCTATTTACATTACTAAAAATATGTTTCTCTGTTTGTGTAATATTTTGTAAGGATAATGTCACAAAATTGTCTGTTAAACAAAAAACGAATAATAAACATACTTATAGTTGGCTATGCAATGCTTAAGGATACAAATAGTTTTTATATTTATGAAATCGAAAATTATCTTATGCAAAATTTGCTTGTCAGAGCTTGATCTTAACAGTCGTTATCGTTTTTTTGAAATAATTGAAAGTTTTTTGCAAATTTTTCTTTGAGATTTATGTGTTTCCGGTATACACAAGGATAGATAAACCATCTGGACAAGCTACGGAGCCCTCAAAGAGAGCTAGCTTCTTAGTCTACTGAGATAACCTCTCAGGAGATTAAGCTGTTGCTACTAAGAAGTTTGCGGGTTTCAAGATTAATACAGCATATTGCATATGGCTTGCATCAACACTATTAGCCAGTTAGACGTAATCCTTATGTTTATAATGTCTTGTAACAAGTAATCTCAGGAAAGTTCGACAACCCATCGGGTTATGCTAATTATGCTTTCAAAAGCCATATCCGAGCTTTAAGCTAGAGTACCGGGCTCATCCTATGCTCATAATCAACGATTGGACGGACCTGTGGCAAAGTACCCCCTACTGCTACGAATTTCCCCATTGACACGTTGCCTTGTCTGCCTGGTTTATGCTATTTGATCGAATGATTTCAGTTGCTGTTTTGCTTGATTTTGAGCGGCCGTTGGAGACGGCAATTCACTATACGTTTTCCAGCCAGGAAGTTATACACATCCTAACAAGCATAATCTTGTTGACATGAGAATTAATGCTTTATAAGATACATTCAGCACTGAATAAAAAAAGTGCTCAAAAACAAAAAGAACATCGGTGGTAATGGATTCTCGCAAGCCATTACCACCACCACAAAAAGCAAAATCAGAAAAAGCCAAAATCAGAATTACCCACTTGAAAAAACCGCTTCCGAAATCAGAAGCGGTTTTTTCTTTGTTATTTTTTGGCATGCTTATGCTTGCTAATTAGAAACTTAGCCGTACAATCAGTCGCATTATGGGAACGCCTATTCATAGCCTGATCGACCAGGGGCTCAGCGGCGTGGTAGTAAATATTGAATGCCACTTGTCCAACAATCTACCCAACATAGTTATCGTTGGGGTCGCCAGTAAAGCCGTGGGCGAGGCCCGCGAACGAATTCGGGGGGCTTTTTCCAGCAGCAAGCTCGAGCTGCCCAGAAAGCGTATCACCCTCAACCTTGCGCCAGCCGATATCCCGAAAGATGGCAGTAGTTTCGACCTGGCGATGGCGACCGCAATACTACACGCGACCCGCCAAGTAGCCGAATCTGATCAGCTACACCGCTCATTAATTTTTGGCGAGCTTGGCCTGGATGGTAGCGTAAGACCAATTAGAGGTGTTATAGGGAAGATACTTGCCGGGAAGAAAAAAGGATACTCTCATTTTATTATCCCTGTTGGTAATTTCGCTCAGGCAAAACTAATACCTGACGTATATTTGCTGCCCGTAACAGATCTTACTGAGCTGGTTAAATTACTTAGCGCGCCTGTTTCCTTTGTGAGCAGTGATCAGCCTGAAAGTGCTCCTGCCGACATACCAGACAGCGAAACGGATTTTTCTGATGTGATTGGACAGCCAGCTGCAAAAAGAGCATTGGAGATCGCTGCTGCGGGACAACATAACGTCCTTCTGTCAGGCGCACCGGGTACAGGCAAAAGTATGCTTGCCAAGGCGCTACCGTCCATATTGCCGCCACTTAGCCGACAGGAGATGCTCGCAATTACACACCTGCATAGTCTAGCCAGCCAACAGTTTGATGAGATTATATATACTCGCCCGTTTAGGAGCCCTCATCACAGCTCTAGCAGCGTATCGATTATTGGCGGTGGTACCCGGCCGCGTCCCGGCGAAATAAGCTTGGCTCACAAAGGTATTTTATTCCTTGATGAACTTCCAGAGTTCAGCCGTAGTACCATAGAGACCTTACGCCAACCGTTGGAAGATAAAGTAATAAACATCGCTAGGGCTAAAGATAGCCTGGAGTTTCCAGCTGATTTTATCCTTGTGGGCACTAAAAACCCCTGCCCTTGTGGCTATCATGGGACCAGCAAAGCTTGTATTTGTACTCCGCAACAAGTATTGCAGTATGAGAAAAAATTATCGGGACCAATACTTGACCGCGTAGATCTATATGTAGATGTAGATTCCGTCGAACATAGCAGTCTCCTGAAATCAGACTCATCTGAAGAAAAAAGCGAACAAATAGCAAAAAGAGTGGCGGCTGCCCGTATAACTCAGTTTGAGCGCAAGCAAAACAAAGGGCAGCTGAATGGATTATTGTCCGCTCGCGCCGTCAAACAGGCGGCTGATTTGACAGATAGCGCAAAACAGCTACTTGACGCTGCTGCTGCTCAGCTTGGGTTATCCGCGAGAGCATATATGCGTGCCGTGAAGGTAGCGCGCACCATTGCCGACTTAGACGGATCTAAACACATTATGGATACACACATCGCCGAAGCCCTGCAATACCGCCCAAAGCCGATAACATATTGACCTGGCCGTCTTACAGACAGACGGGTTGACCCCTGACATCCCATCTGTTATAATCAGAGCAAATTATCATCATTGAAGGAGACGTAGTTTATCAACAAGCAAACCCGCCTGAATGAAGCTATTCGGGCACCTGAGCTGAGAGTCATCGATGCTGATGGTAACCAGCTTGGCGTCATGTCGCGTACAGAAGCCCTGCACGCCGCAGCGTCAGCCGAACTTGACCTGGTAGAGATTTCTCCAGAAGCAAATCCGCCAGTCGCCAAGATAGTAGATTGGGGCAAATATAACTATCAGCGCACCAAGCAACTGCAGAAAAACAAGCGGAACGCTCGTAACCCAGAAGTAAAGCAAATGCGCTTTGGCCTTAAAATCAGTGATCACGATTTAGGGGTCAAACTCCGAAAAATCACTGAATTTCTAGGGGAAGGACATAAAGTCAAGATCGCAATCGTCTATCGCGGCCGCGAGAACGCCCACAGAGACATAGGCTTTAAACTGGCAGACCGGGTCATAGATAGCTTTCAGGATACCATCGCTGTTGATCAACAACCTCAATTAAACGGCAAACAACTAATATTTGTCATAAGGAGTAGTAATAATGCCCAAGCTAAAAACTCATAGCGGTACCAAGAAACGTATACGTGTCACCCGGAATGGCAAGGTGCTTCGTCGCCATGCATCAGGCAATCACCTGCTGCAAAAAAAGAGCGCCAGCCGCAAGCGTACTTATGCTGGACTGGAACAGGTTACCGGCAAGTCCGCTAAGAATATTAAACTGAAACTAGGAGCCTAGTCGCTTTCGCTCCAATTTTCAATTCGCAATTATCAATTTACAATTACTGAAGGAGAAATAAATTATGAGAGTCAAAAGAGGCGTTACATCTCACGCCAAACACCAGAAAATCCGAAAAGCCACTAAAGGCATGACCCGGCCAAACCGTTCAAGTATCAAGCGTGGTAAGCAGGCCGTTACTAAGAGCCTGCAGCATGCTTACCGTGATCGTCGCAACAAGAAGCGCACGTTTCGCAGTTTATGGAATGCCCGTATCAATGCCGCCGCGCGTTTGAATGGCACAACTTACAGTAAACTGATTGCTGGACTTAAAGCTGCCAATATCACCCTGGACCGCAAAGTACTGTCTGAACTGGCCGTCAGCGAGCCAAAGGCTTTTGAAGCAATTGTAAAAGCTGCAAAATAGAGACTAAAGATCAAAGAAAAACCGTCCCTCTCGGGACGGTTTTTCGTATTTGCCAGATAATCCGTAAGCCGGGTTCTGTTGAGGGCCAGCTCGCACCCTTCCATCTCGCCATAACGGCAGGTCCAAGGCGCCAAATCCGTCCAATTATCGGCGATGTATGTCTAATACCTCTTCTCTAATTGGACGAACTTTTCGCTCTTGGCTGCTACCATTTTGACAAAGATGTAAAAGTACAAGCTGGCCCCTGCTAATCATCTATCTAGGCCAGGGATTGCTCCCAGGCTCGAGCGGTTCTTATGAATGAGCCTCGGCGGGAAACCTTATGAGACACATCTCCTTGCAGCAGACAGGGTTTACCTCTTCTATGCGTCACCGCACGGAACTGTGGGCTCTTACCCCACTCGTTTCACCTTTTCCTATTGCTAGGTAGTTTCGTTTCTGTGGCACTTTCCCTAGGGTTGCCCCCGGTTGCCGTTAGCAACTGTCTCGTCCTGTGCTGCCCGGACTTTCCTCTCGCTTGTTTAAGAGCGGGCGATTAGCCGAAAATCTGACATCCGGTATTGTACCACCTTTTACCTTAAGCGTCTACTTTAACTCTTTGACGCTATCCAGGGTTTTATTCACCATACCATCCGCTAGCTTATTGTATTCCCGCGGCACATGCGTAAAAGTTACTTTCTTAAACTTTGGCAATATAGCCTTGATTGCCTCATGTATCGGCCAGAGATCACGGTTTTTGACCTTATAAATGCCTTTCATCTGGTTGACTACGAGTAAACTGTCCATATAAACGTGCACTGTGCCAGCACCCATCTTGAGCGCAGCCTCCAGGCCGCCTTTTAACGAATGATATTCCGCCTGATTGTTAGTGGTAATACCGA
>CAYWFI010000020.1:0-12547 GCA_964458165.1 uncultured Candidatus Saccharibacteria bacterium | reverse complement strand
GGCAAGCTGATATTTATCCGTGATTTCGTAGTAGCCATAGAGTAAGTGTATCAAAAGTGTATCACTTGTCAATAAGATTTTATGCAAAATCGTTGACAAATAAGCACAAGCGTGATACAATGCATACCAAGACTGACCAATATAAAAATTCATCCGCAAAAATTCCAAAAAAGAATTTTGGCGGACCAAATTAAAAAAGCGGCCTCCCCCGCCAAAAAAGAAAAGAAAGAAAAACAAAAATGAGCGCAGAAACAACCAACCCCCAAAGCCGAGAACGCCGGACAAAGACCCCTGGCGAGATCGACCGACAGGTGAAAAGAATTAGTAACAATCTAATCAAAAGGTCGAGCAACCTCGACTTATCGGAAATACGGCATTATGGCACCCCTGCTCCCGAACAAACAGGTTTAGCTTCAAGTCATCATCCTATGTATCCGCAAATGAATGAGCTAAGGGCCACGACCGTGGACAAAGAACGTGGAAGAATAACTCGCTATTCTGTAAAACCTTCAAATGTAACTAGGCAAGTGACAGGGCCTAACGAGAGAGAAGTTGTAACGATTGACCCTGGTTCATATGGTGGAAGCTACTCAAGACAAGATGAATTAGTGAATATCAAGCACCAACTAAGCCCTGATGAACAGGTTCACGCCGCAGCAGGAGTACTCGCTGAGGTCCGTGGTCAGGTAGCACAGGCAGAAGTAAGACAGAAAGAACCTGGCCAGCATCATAACGCTGCCTAAACTAATCAGTTAAATAAAAAACGCCGGAATCCGGCGGTTTTTTATTTGGACAGTTCAAATCGTCTTTAGCGATTTGTCCTTGGGCTCCCGGGTCTGGGCATGAAATCGTTCCCTGATTCGGGTGTTCGTCAAAAATACAATAGAGAGCAAGGCACGAGGGTATGAACTCTGTTATGAAACTTCATACCCCGACCGAAGGGAGTTTGCCTTGCGTATTGTATTTTTGAACAACGAGCCGAGTCACGGGACGATTTCGCCCAGTGGTTTTGCCCAGCTTTTGCCACCAAAAGCTGGCGGCCTTTGGTTCTTTGGCCGGAGAAAGAACATTTCCTACAGGCTAATCAGCCTGATCCACATTCAATAATTTAGCTCTCATCTCCTGAAACCGCTTCTGCTGCTCGGCAGCAACCTGCTCCGGCGTTTTCTCTGGCGTAGCCTTGGCCTCTGTCTGTCCGCTGGCCAGCGGATGGCCGCCATTGGTCTTGGTCTCTACCTTGCCGCCGCCGATGATGTTTACAACAGGTATGACAATAGGGCTGCGATTGGTCTGCTCAAACAGATAATGCGTGATGTGGTCTTTTAGCTCAGCCTTGAACCGGTCCAAATCCACCCGTTTGAAACGCTGCCCGACAGCCCGCCTTAGCTCGGTCCTGAAGCCATTCATCAACTCCTCGTTATCACGCATATATATGAAGCCGCGGCTAATAATATCAGGGCTGGTCATCAGGTTGCCGGTTTTACGGTCGATAGTCAGGACAACCGCCACCAGGCCTTCTTCGGCCAAAATCAGGCGGTCTTTGATAACCACGCTGGATACAATGGCGCCTGTCTGGTCAACCAGCACGGTGCCGTGCGGTACCTCACCGGCTTCTTCCATAGTGTCAGGCGTAAATGCCAAGACCACGCCGTTGCCGACGTTGGCTGTGCTCTTTCGCGATATACCCTGCTCTATGGCGATATCAATATGCCGACGCTTAGAGCTATACGGCCCATAGATTGGCACGAAGAACTTAGGCTGGAGCATATTGATCATATCGGCGTATTCGTCGCGCGCGGCATGCCCCGATACGTGCAGCGGGCCGACATTATCAATCTCGTGATAGCGGTGCTCAAACACATGTACGCCCTTTTGCATAAGGCCGTCAACCATCTGACTAACCAGTTTGTCATTGCCGCTCTCGGGGATCGGCGTGCTCGACAAAACTACCGTGTCCTGCTCTTTGAGCTTGATGTGCCGGTGCTCGCCGCTGGCCATGCGCTGCAGAGCACTGCTTGGCTCGCCCTGGCTGCCTGTACAGACCACTACGACATCCGTGTCTTTCATATTTGGCACGCTGTTAATTGGCACGAACGTGCCTTTGGGCACTTTCATGAAGCCGTTGCGCACGGCCATCTCAAGCGTGCTAACCATGCTGCGGCCATCCATGGCAATCTTACGGTTGTGGTGGATAGCGGCGTTAATGATCATCTGCACGCGGTTCATGTTGGTAGAGAATAAGCCGATAAATATACGGCCGGGCGCTTTGTCCATGATGTCTACAAAGCTCTGCTCGATAGTGCTTTCGGACGGCGTACGACCTGGTTTATATGTAGTAGTACTCTCCGAAAATAGCGCCAGTACGCCCTCGCGTCCTAGTTCAAGCAGCCGTTCGGTGTCGGTACGCTCGTGGTCGAGCGGGTTGGGGTCAAGACGGAAGTCACCAGTGTTGACGATACGGCCGACCGGCGTATCGAGTATCACCACGGTTGAACCCGGTATAGAGTGCGTCACACGCACCAGCTCCACATAAAATTCGCCGATTTTGAGCTTTTCGTGCGTGTCTTCGTTCATGATGACGGTTTTGAGCTCAAAGCCGTCCGGCAGCGGCAACCCGAAGTTCTCAAAGATTTCCTGCACGCGGCCGATGGTAAATCGGCTACCGTAGATGGGTGCCGGGAACTGCGGCACGATGTGCGGCAGGCCGCCGATGTGATCCAGGTGGCCGTGCGTGATGATATAAGCGCGCAGCTTGTGCTTGATCTGCTCCAGATAGCTTGTATCGCAGATACCGTAGTTGATGCCCGGCAGATCAACGCTTAGGTCGTTACCGCAGTCTATAATAACGGCATCGTTTTGATATTCGACTAGCTGCATGTTCTTGGAACCGGCGCTGTCCATGCCGCCCAGGCCGATAACCCGCAGACGCGGTGTGTCGTCAATCCTGTTAGCACGGGGCTTGCCCTCGGCCTTGGGCGTTGCCAGTACCGAATTAATGAGCCGCGTGGCATCCTCAGAGACTCGCTTTTGAGCGCGAATAGCCGCGCCGCGGCTGGCTTTCTTCAGCCCATTGCCATTCTGCGGCTGGGCCTGGCCATTATTCTGACGTTGGTTTCTGCCGCCCGGGCGGTTACTGGGGTTTTGTTGTCTTGGTTTATTATTTGGTTTCTTTTCCATAATTTTAGATTTTCTCCTTATTTTCTTGTTCTAGTTTCTTAATGATAATTGGGATCTTTATAAAATCGTCTATCAGGGTCTGGCGCATGCCTCCGTTATAGAGCGCCGCCGCCGGGTGAAAGAGAGGTAAATATACCTGCCCATTATACCGTTTCGGCTCTCCGTGTACTTGGCTGATTTTCAGCCCAGGCGGAAGCAGTACTTCCATACTGTGCCTGCCCAGGGTGATAATCAGTTTCGGCTCGATTACTTTGATTTGCTCTGCCAGATAAGGCAGGAACTCCTCTTTCTCGGCAGGTTCGGGATCGCGGTTGTTCGGCGGCCGGTACTTAACGATGTTGGTAATGTAAATGTCCTCGCGCTTTAGGCCAATCATTTCTAACATTTCGTTTAGGAACTTACCGGCGGCACCCACGAACGGCAATCCCTGCTCGTCCTCGTTCTTGCCCGGCGCTTCGCCGATAAACACGATGTCTGCATCTGGGTTGCCATCTCCCATAACAAGGTTCTTGGCTGTCTTGGCCAAATCCGGGCAGACATTTTGAGCAAGTATCTGTGCTTTTATTTTGTCTAGTTGGACTTGCTTGGACTTGCTCATTTTACATTTCCCATTTCCCATTTTTCAGATATCTGGTAAATGGTAATTTGTTAAATGATAAATGTCTCATGTCTGCCCTAATCTGGTCGAGCTTAGCTTGTTTATCGCTTGCACTCACGTGCGTTTCCCCTATTTTTTAGCTTCGCGGGCAGCGGCTTTCATTGATAGCTGCAAACGGCCGCGGTCATCAATGGCAACCAGTTTTACGGTTACAAAGTCGCCCTCTTTTACAACATCGGTTACCTTTTCTACCCGGTCTTCAGACAGTTCGCTGATGTGCACCAAGCCGTCTTTTCCAGGCAGGATATTCACAAAAGCGCCAAAGTCCAGCACGCTGACAACCGGTGCGTTTTCGTAAATTCCACCTATCTCTGGGTCTTCCGTAATACCCTTTACCCACTTGATAGCGGCGTCGATCTTGGCCTTGTCAGGGCTGGCAATCATCACCGTGCCATCGTCCTTGATATCAATCTCGGTGCCGGTTTCAGCCGTAATCTTCTGAATGACTTCGCCTCCCTTGCCAATAACTTCGCGGATCTTGTCTGGGTTGATCTGGATGGATTCAACACGTGGCGCGTACGGACTCATCTCGGCCTTTGGCTCTTTGATGGTACTTAGCATGTGCTTGAGGATATGCGCCCGGCCCTCGCGGCCTTGCTCCAAGGCCTTAGCCAAGATCGTAACCGGCAAACCATGAACTTTCATGTCCATCTGCAGCGCCGTAATACCCTCTGCGGTACCAGTTACTTTAAAGTCCATATCGCCCGCGAAGTCTTCGGCGTCAGCAATGTCACTAAGGATGTACGGCTTATCGCCATCAATCATCAGCCCCATGGCGATACCAGACACTGGCCGCTTCAGCGGAACGCCAGCGTCCATGAGAGCCAAAGTGCTTGAACAAGTCGCGGCCATTGATGTAGAGCCATTCTGAGACATAATTTCCGTGACGGAACGTATGGTGTACGGGAACTCGGCCTCAGATGGCAATACAGCTGTCAGCGCCCGCTCGGCCAGGTAACCATGGCCGATTTCACGCCGTCCCGGGGATCCCAGGCGACGGACTTCGCCAACCGTATAGCCGGGGGCGTTGTAGTGGTGCAGATAGCGACGCTCGCCCTCTTTTTCCATCGTGTCTACCAGCTGGACATAGCTTAAGGGGGCCAGGGTTACAATGTTTAACGCCTGGGTCATACCGCGGGTAAAAATACTTGAGCCGTGAGTGCGCGGCAGCACGCCAATTTCTGAACTAAGAGTACGGATCTCGGTGACCCCCCGGCCGTCGGGACGAACGGATTCTTTGACAATACCATCACGCACATCCTTGTGGACGGCCATAGTCAGCGCCTCGTCGTACTCGTCCTTAGCATCGGCGTAGGCTTCCTCGCCGATTTCTTCGGCAAAGTGAGTATGCATAGATTCACGCAACTCAGCTACCAGTTGGTTGCGCTCCGGGTAAGCAGCACGCAAATTGGTGCCCATCTTGCCGGCAGCCCAGGTGTCTACACGCTTTTGGATATCTTCGTCTGGTTTGATCAGTGTATATTCCTGGGCCGTTACACCAACTTTTTTGGCTAGTTCTTTTTGCAGCTTGATTGCCGGCTGGAAAGCCTTAAAGGCAAAATCCATAGCCTTGACCACTTCTTCTTCTGATACTTCATTAGCACCGGCCTCTACCATCATAATACCGTGCTCGGTACCGGCTACGACCAGGTCGAGTTTGCCTGTTTCCAGCTCGCTCAGCGGCAGGAAGGCTTCGTACTTGCCGTCTTTATTGATACCAACGCGCAGGCCCGCTACGGGTCCGTCAAACGGCGCGCCAGTCAGCATAAACGCGGCGCTCATGGCGATCATGGCGATCATGTCGGGGCGGAAGCCAGGGTCCATACTAAGCACGCTGGCCACGCCTTGCACCTCGTTGCGATAGCCTTTGGGCCACAACGGACGGATTGGCCGGTCAATCAGGCGGCCAATCAGAATAGCATCGTCGCTCGGACGGCCTTCGCGCTTGATAAACCGGCTACCGCTGATTTTGCCAGCGGCATACATCTTTTCTTCGTAATCAATGCTGAGCGGGAAATAATCCATGCCCTTGACACTGCCCGGGCTAACCATGGCTGTTCCCAGGACCACGGTGTCGCCATAGGTCACCAAAACAGAGGCTGAAGTTCTAAACCCGACACGGTTGACCTCTAGCTTCAATTTCTTGCCGCAAAGGTCGGTTTCTACACTGATAATATCTTTGTTAAACGGGTTGATAGTAGACATTACTATTCCTTTTCTAGACTTTGGTAGCAAGGTTCAGGTATACGCTATGGAAATGCGTTACAGTCGTATAGCTGTGCTTTGCCACCAAGATCCGGTTAGTTGGTTTATGCATTTCATGGCGAGCGCGGGGTTTACCCGCTCGCTAGAACGGCACAATTATTTGCGGATGCCGAGTTTTTTGATGGTGCTCAGATAAAGCGCGGGGTTTTCGTCCGCGATGTATTTAAGCAGTTTCTTGCGTTGCCCTACCATTTGCAATAGACCGCGCCGGGCAGCGTGGTCTTTCTTATTAACCTTTAGGTGCTCGGTCAATTCTGTAATACGAGCCGTCAAAATACCGACCTGTACAACCGAACTACCGGTGTCGTTTTTGCTGGTTTGCATATCAGCAATGACCTGTTGTTTCTTCTCTGTTGCAATCATACGTTGGGCTTTAGTGTACCAGATGATAACACTTTACGCAAGATTATTCCTAAGAACCCATCCAGGTCTTTATCGCCGTTACTATGGCCAAAGGGCACAATCCCGCCTATAGTACATGATTATATCACACTTATGCAAATAAGTAAACTGCTTACGCCTTTTGTATCTGTTGTAAGGCAAACTTTTCAATAGGCACGGCAGCGGTAACCGAGAAATCGCCTACTTCCGTACGACGGAGATCGCTCATATATGCCCCTGTGCCGAGTTTTTGGCCAATATCGCGGGCTAGGCTGCGGATATAGGTGCCTGACGATACTTTGACGGTAAACCATACCTTGGGGTATGTATATCTGATATCTGATATCTGATAGATGGTAACTGGGCGCGGTTCGATTTTAACCTCCTTGCCGGCCCTGGCCAGCTTGTAGGCTCGTTGGCCGTCTACCTTTATGGCGCTAAAAGCCGGCGGCAGCTGCGCTTGCGGACCCACGAATGTGTTCAGCGTCTCTTTGACCTCGTCAATCGTCGGGATTTTGTCGCTGTTTTTGGTCTTTTTGCCCTCGTCATCATCCGTTGTGGAAGTATGCCCCAAAGTTAGTTCAGTCTCGTATATCTTGTCTAGTTTGCTGAATTCTTGCGCTCGTTTGCAGTAAGTGCCAGTCACGATTATGAGCAACCCGGTTGCCAATGGGTCCAGTGTGCCGGTATGCCCCACCTTCACCTTTTTAGAAGTTAGGAGATAGGAATTAGGAATTAGCTTTTCGGTTTTGTCGCTATTTTCTATTTTCTGGTTCCTAATTTCTGTGCGCAAGATACTTCGTATTTTCGCGACCACGTCGAATGACGTCCAGCCTTTTGGCTTATCTATAAGTACAATACCGTCCATAAGACTAGAGTATAGAGGTTAGAGGCTTGAGTCTATAAGCAAGCTGCAAAAATCTAATCTCTAAACTCTAACGTCTGGTTTCTAGCCTTGGGGCATCATAGGGGGTGGTACAGGAGGTGGCGGCAAATTATTGCCATCCTCCGATACAACCTCGCCCAACGTATGCAGCGGCATGCCGCCGGGTACTTGCGATACTAACCCGGAATCCTGCTCCGGCATCAGTGGCGCTGACGGATCAATACCATTCAAGACCGGTGTAGGCGGTGCCATATCGGCGCTTGCGGGATTCTGTTCGGGCGGAGTAGAGGCAGGCGGAGTTTGATCCGGGCTGCCAAGCGGCTGGGCATTTATATCAATACGCGGCTCCGGACGATTAGCATCATACCCCGCTTGACCTATAGCTTCCATGACAGCGTCGCGGGCGCTATCTACTACTGCCGGTTCGTCCTTGACAGGATCCTCGGTCAGGCCCAGGTGAGGGCTATGAACTGATTCTTCTATATCCAGTAGGGTCTTATCGGGGCCAGGCTGTATTACCGTGGGGGATGAAGCCTCTGTTGGCGGCGTTACTCCGTCCGGCGCTGTCTGGCTTGATTGTTCACCGGCTTGTGAGGTCTCTTGCAGCAATGCGCTAATGTCGGCCAGTTGCGGGTCTATAGCTGGCGCTGCGGCCTGATCCCCCAGGGGTTCTATAACCTTATGTCTTGGTGACATCGGACGTTCGGCTTTGAGCAGATTGCCATGTTCGTCGATATGAATCTGGTTTTCGGCCCCTTGCGGCTCACTAGCTTGCGGCAGCTCAGGCTCGTCCAGGCTGGCGAACATGTCCGGCACCGGCGGTTCTTCGGGTTGAGGAGTTTGGTTGGCGGACTGCTCCGCGTCAGTGCCTTCTGCTGGTATCAGTGGCTCAAACGAATTACTTGCCTCGGACTCAGGTAGCGGAGGCAAAAAGCTTTCCGGGGTGGTAGTTGGCGGCGTTTCTGGCACGTTATCCTCTGCCGCTGGTTGGTCTTCCGTTGGCTGGACAGGCTGTTTGTCGTCCTCGCTCTCTGGCGGTTTGGCGTGGTCGATAGTGAGCGAACCGTCATCTGACGCGGAAGCTTCGGGTTGGGCCTCGGGCGCTTCGGTATCACGCACCGATGCCGGCACGTCAACCGGCAGCTCCTGCATCTTTTGCAGCTCGTTGGCAATCAGCTGCTGGTTCGCGCCGGCTGCCATTAGCTGCGCCGCCATAGTCATAACTTTGGGATTGGTCTTGGTGTTAGAAAACCGCTCTGTTTCAGCCACAATACCGGTCAGAAAAGCCGTGGCCATTTGCGTGTCTATCAGCCCGCCCTGGAAAGCCTCGCTTATACTCACCAGCATTTCGCTTAAACTACTTGCTGCCTGCTCCTGCCAGTTGATAGCTCCGAGTGTGGATTCACGCTGCCCTGCCGTCACGGTTACCACTGTGGCATCATGCAGTATGCGACCGTGCGCCGTAATCGCCTGGTCCAGCTCTTCGCGCTGGGTTACGCCCAGCGCCAATACAACGTCAACGTTAAAATCACCTTGGGTAAACTCCAGGTCATCCTGTGTAATAGACGTGCGGTACGGCGTGATAAAAATCTTAACAACGTTTTCTTCTACCTTGTAGCGTAATTTATCGGCCTTGCTTTTGTCTAAACTGACGATAAAATCACGCAAGGAATCGGTATTAGACTCTAGCGTGTCCTCCGGTTTGAGGAATTCCAGGGTTGATGGTACTTCGCCGCTGAAAACTGCTGTGGCGTGCTTGCCAAGTTTGTTGAGCATCAATGTCAGGCCGATGGTTGCCGCCAGTTCGTCAACCGTAGGGTTAGACCGCACCGTCACCAAAACATTGGTTGCCGCGCGCACGCGCTCAACAACCTGTTGCTTAGGGGTAGACTGCGGTTGGTTCTGGTCTTGTGACTGGTCTAGAGGTGGATCCATTTTTTTGTTTATTTTTAGTATGTTCCCCTGCACATTACCATAAGGACTTACAAAAGTCCAGCAACTTTGTTGCGGATTGAAGATTGAAGATTGGGGATTGGGGATAAAACCCGCCTAGACACACCCTTCTTCAATCTTTGGTCCCCCATCCTCGATCCGTTGTTCCTCTTTACAACAGTGGTAATTTCGTGTACAGTTAACCCTTGAAAGTTCAACAATTGTAATCAGGAAAACCTATGCCCATCATTAAATCCGCTAAAAAGCGTGTCAAAACAACCCGCAAAGCCACCGTGCGCAATGCCAAAACCAAGCGTTCGTTGCGCGACTCCTTAAAAGTCTTCTCAAAGAAGCCGAGCGCGGCCAGCCACAGCAAAGCCCAGAGCGACCTAGACAAAGCCGCCAAGAAAGGCCTGGTTCACAAGAACAAAGTCGCCCGCAAAAAACGCCAGCTGGCAAAAGCCGCCAAGGCTAACGGTGTAAAGCCAACTGCTACTAAGAAGGCCGCCCCAAAGAAAACCGCTGCCAAACCAGCCACAAAGAAAGCTCCGGCTAAAAAGGCAGCAGCCAAAAAACCAGCCGCTAAGAAAACTACCAAAAAGTAGTTTCCAGAAACTAGAATAAACCGCCCCACCCTGGGCGGTTTATTGTTTCTAGCCGGATATCGGATTCAAAGAATAAGTTGTGGTTCTATCGCCCCATACTTCCTTAGCTTCAAGTGGCGTATGGGAATCGTACAGGGAGTCGGTTAGTTCACGCACACCCCACGGCAAATTCTTTGCATAATATTGTGCAGTATCTAAAGGATCAACAATAATTTTGCCATCAACCGATACCAAGAAAGAATGGTAAAATGATGGATCATCATTCCAATACTGCTTATCTGCAGCCACGTAGCTCAGATTGGTTCCGAGTCTACGTAGCGCCTCTTTTGTAAAAACCGCGTACTCAGTACAGAGCGCTTCGGGCCCTGTCTTTGAGAGCGGTTTTATTTCAAGACTGTCTTTTCGCGACTGGTCGAGTGCATAATCCCCATATGTAGTGTCCCTTTGGGTCTTGCGTTCCTCTACCGTCGCAGCGTCCATAGAACCCAACTTTTCCCTTCCGAAATAATCAAGTGCTAAGCCTGTCACAAAGTATAATTGCAATTCCAGCCCCTGCTGCTCCGGAGTCATCCCAGTTAATTTAGCTCTGAATCTCTCGAATTTAGGCTCGCTACCTACCACATCTTGGAACGAGTTGAAATTTTCTGGTGTGACCATCGAAAGCGCATCAATGTTTTCGAAATCGGCCTCTAGCCCGACCAACGTACCCATTGGAACAATTTGGCCGTCATCAATTGAATCGATCTTCAGTGCGCCCAGTCTTGATTCTGAACGAGCTAGCACTTCAACATCAACAGTACGAGCAACTACATCTGCATGTGATAGAGTCTGCATTTCTTCGCTACCTACAGTGATGGTATCTAGAGATGTTTCTGGCATGTTTGTTTTTGGTTTAACTATTACATTGTAGCAAATTTTGGCTATTTTGTCAATAGGCTTATGTTAAAGGTGCCGCTTTAGCGGCTTCTGCTGGGTTTCCCAGGCTTACTAAAAACTGATGAAAAGGCCTGGTATGACCAGTCGAGTCAAGCCGAAGCTTGCCCCGGCGTTCCCAAATAGAGCCGGGGATGCTTGCCATTCTTCGGCGCGACTGGTCATCAGGTGTTTTCAATCACGTTTTTAATACCCCCTGGCCAGTTTTTTGCCTACTTTTTTGCTGGCCAAAAAGTAGGGATTTGCTTCTTCATCAGAAGAAGTTAAATAGTTAATAAAAAATGCTGGACCGCGTCGTCGGCGTCTATCATTTCGCTTTTCAACCGCACGTCCAGTGCCAGTGCCCTGCTAACCAGATCTTTCACCTCTTTTTGCGATAATCCGCGTGTGAGGTTCATGGTCTTGCGCACGACATATGGATTGAGTTTGGCCTCGCTAGCTATCCTGTCAGTGCCGTCTTTTCCGTTAAACTTCACCACCGCCAGGATGTGCACCTGCCAGGCAATCATTCCCATAATTGCCTGCGGCTCTACCTGCTGTTTGCGCTGGTTTTGGTACAGCCGCATCGTCTTTTTTCGATTGCCGCTAAAGGCCGCGTCCAGAAGATCAAACACGCTGCCCTGCGGCAGCGGCTCTACAAGCAGGTCAATCGATTGCCTGCTGATTTTGGAATCGTAGCTAAGTAGCTTGTCTAGCTCGTGGCTCAGGCCCATTTGGTTCAGACCCGCGCGCTGTATCAAATAAGTGGCATCGGCGGGCCTTAGCTCGCCGCCGCGGGCCTTAGCTTCTGCCGCCAGCCATGTGCTTAGGCCGCGTTCGTCCAAAGTCCCGAACTCACGAAAATCCGTTGTTTTCTTAAGCGTTTTATACAAATTAAGACGCTTGTCGAACTTGTGTTCGTCTATAATTACATCTGTTGTTTCGGCAACTGAACTCAAAAGTTGTTCAATATTCTCCGACACGGGCTTGCTGGCTGAAATGTTGGTCAGGATAACCATGCGGCGAGCAGCCAGAAACGGGCTTGCCGACACGCTGTCCAGCAGGCGGCCAAGTTCGGCTTCGGCGGCATCAATCCGTTCCAAACCAAAATCGCCGTGTTCGCGCGCAAACTCTGCGGTAAGCTTTTTAAGCTCGGCCCCACGTAGAAAATCGTTCTCCCCAGTTAGTACAATTATCATAGAATTTTCAATTTCCAATTATTAATTTTCATTCAAACTCCAATGTATCATTGTTTTAAGGTTGTGGTTATCTTTTGGAATATCAGCACGAGTTCGTGGGTTTCCTGCCACATCGCCCTAAGCTCTTGTTTTTGATTTGGCAAAGCTACAGACAGCATCCGAATCCAGTGCTCTGTCTCTTGAGCTTCCTTCTTACAGATGTGTATTTTGTTTCTGAAGTCCTTTTTTGAACTTGCCCCATTCGCTTCCCGATAATTGGCTCCTACACTGGTGCTTGACCTGATAATCTGTTTTATCAACGGGGTCGTGATAGCTGTTTGCCTGAGCGAACCGCAAAAGCGAATCACTGTTTCGCCGAGTTGAGCTGTTCGCTCTTCTAAATCAAATTTTTTGCTCCACTGTGTCATTGAAAATTGATTGTAAATTGAAAATTGTAAATTGAAAATTGCCTGTGCTTAAAAGAAGGCTACAGGTTAGGGTATAATAGTAGGTGGCATGAGCCAGACAATTATTGTGTCTAACCGCCTGCCCG
>CAYWFI010000019.1:0-13117 GCA_964458165.1 uncultured Candidatus Saccharibacteria bacterium | reverse complement strand
GGAATACAGTACCGGACACCTTTTGAAGTGTTGCAGAGGTTTTGAGTTAGTACGCCCTGTAGTGGGCTTTTGTGATTGCCCGCCTCTGGCAGACACTTGGATTTTCTTTAGAAAATCCGCACAAAAGTCTACTACGGGGTCAATGTCTTGGCTTATTCTTCTTCGGTGGTAGCACTATCGGCCCCGCCGGGCTTTAGCACGATGTGGCGGTCCCTGCCCTCGCCGACGGATTCGGTGGCCAAGCCGGATTCGGAGGCGACTTTGTGTACAATGCGCCTATCCGCGGCGTTCATGGGTTTGAGCGGCAGCTCCTCGCCGGTGTCTTTGACTTTTTTTATCCAATCCTGGGCTACTTCGGCCAGGCGTTCGGCACGCTGTTTTTTATAATCGGCCACGTCCACGTTGACACGGGTGTATTCGTGGCCTTGATTGCGTAGCGCGTTGGAAACAATGAACTGCAGCGAACGCATTGTCTCGCCGCGCTGGCCTATCAAAAAACCGTTGAGGTGAGTCGAGGGAATATTAAGCTCGATAACATCGTCTTCGTGAGTGGCATAAACATCGGTATTGAGCCCAAAGAACGACAGGATGTCTTCTAGATACTTCTTGGCGTATAGAATTGATTCGTCCATGCTTATTTCCTCCTTTTTTTAGCCTTTTTCTTGGGCTTCGAGGGGGTTTTCTTTTTGGGTGCTGTTTGTGTTTGCTTGTCTTCCGCGTCTTCGGTACGGATGGATACTACCCGGGCAGTGGAGCTGACCTTTTTCTTGGGTTTTTTGTCGTCTTTGTGCAGGGCGGTTTCTATCTCTTCTTCGTCTTGTTTAAGAACCCTGGCCTGCTGGATCATGGCAATCAGACCGCTGGTTAGCCAGTACAAGCTTAGTGCGGAGGCGATGTTGACGGTAAAGAAGAATATCAATACCGGGATAAAATAGCGGGTGCTACGACCAACGGCGGCGTTGACCTCGGCCGAGTCGGCTTGGTCGCCCTTGCCAGCATCGCGCAGGATGTGGCGCAGTTTGCGGGCATCTTTGTCATTAGGCATCAGCTGTTTGCTTTGATAATACTGGGTCACGGCGCTGCCTAGTACCAGGAACATTGCCGGCCAATAAACGCCTGTCTCGCCTAACGCGGCGCGGCTGAGGTCGACGAAGCCAAATAGTGTCATGTCCAGCTGGCCGATATCGGCGGCCAGATTTTGGATAGAGGGAAGGTTTTGAATAAACGGATAGGCAAAGTTAATGATCTCGTTCGGGTCGGCAATCAGTTTTTGTAATCCGGCGAACAGGCCAAACAAAATTGGCAGCTGCAAAAGCAGCAGGCCGATCGAGCCGAACGGGTTAACGCCTCGTTCCTTGTAAAGCTCCATCACCAGCATTGATTCGCGCTGGCGGTCGCCTTTGGTCTCTTGTTTGATGCGTTTGAGCTCGGGTTGCAGTTGGCGCATGGCTTTGGCGTTGTGCAGCTGGCGCTTGACCAGCGGCCACATCAACAAGCGGATGACGATGGTAAACAAGATAATCGCCAGACCAAAGTTGTGTCCTGGCAAAAGCGCATAAATCAGAACAAGCAAGTTAAAGATTGGCTGTACGATGAACGTAGTAAACATGAGGCAGACCCCCTTCGGTAAATTAATCTGTCTCTATTGTATCGTCTATGCCCCGGCCAACCAAGCTTAAGTACTACAGCCGGGCTTTTTTGAACAGGGTTTTTATAAGCTCTTGTAGTTCCGCGCTTGGCATGGTTGCCAGGTCGGCACTATAGACGGTAATTACCAGTTCAGCCGGCGGGCTGATACGCGGCAGCTCGGCCCGGACAAGCTCGTAGACGCGACGGCGGATGCGATTGCGTCGGACGGCTGACTTGTCCACCTTGCGGCTGACAACCACGGCCGCTCTGGTATGGCGCACTTTGTCGCCGCGGAGTACATGCAATGTGGCCAGGCCGGTGCGAGTGGGCCGACCTAGCCGGTAGACGCGGCGGACGGTGCCGTGCCCATGGAATCGATTAGTTCTGCCTAGCATGAATTAATAGTAACTAGGAGATAGGAATTAGGAAATAGCCTGGTCTTTGCGACCCTAGTTCCTATTTCCTAATTCCTAGTTCCTAGTTTCTAGGCGGTTAGTTTTTTGCGGCCTTTTAGTCGGCGACGAGCCAGAACATTTTTACCGGCACGGGTTTTCATGCGGGCAAAAAAGCCGTGCTCGCGAGAACGCTTGCGTTTTTTGGGTTGATAAGTTCGTTTTGGCATAACAATCCTTTGGATTAGTAACTAGGAGATAGGAATTAGGAAATAGTTACTCCAGGGTTCGGCTGTCTTTTTCAAGTTCCCGGGTTCCTGGTTTCTAGTTCCTTCTACTGCCGTAGTTTTAACAATGATTACTCACAAATTCTAGCAGGTTATCCCCTTTTTTACCAGTACTTTCCACAGTTTCGTAGGTGTTAGCAAAACCTGTGCATAAAACAGTACCTGTTTGACTTATTTTTGATAGCTCAAAAAAAGTTACCCCTTAAGCTTGTGGAAAACTACCTATTTTTTGCTATAGTATGGGGACAAGTAATGTAGGCGCAGGGGGTTGTAAGCAAAGTGCAAGATGAAAGACTCTGGCAAGCAGTCTTAGGAGAGATTGAGCTAAGCGTTTCGCGCGGCAACTATGTTACGTGGTTTAAGAACACTCGCCTGCTCCGATTTAAAGACGGTGTTATAACCATCGGTGTGCCAAATGTGTTCGTGAAACAACAGTTAGAAAAAAAATATAACGACCTTATCGTAGAGACTTTGGCAAAAAACCAGGTGGTGCCGGAGCGCATTGATTACAAGATCCATACCGACGTAAACGCCAAACAGCGCGACGACGAACCCCTAGTATTAAATTCATCCGCTGCCTCGGACAAGCCGCGTGGTGGACGGGTTAGTAACTCGCTAAGCCATAGTTACCGGCAGGGTTTGAACGAAAAATACACCTTTGAGAACTTCATCGTAGGATCCGGTAACGAACTGGCCTATGCTGCCTGCCAGGCGATTGCCACAACTCCAGGCACTAAATACAATCCGTTGTTTATTTATGGCGGTGTTGGCATCGGCAAAACCCACCTTATCCAAGCCGTCGGTAACGCTATTTCGGTGAAAAACCCGACTACCAGGATTGTATATGTGTCTACCGAGCAGTTCGTACAAGAGTTTATCGATGCCGTGCGCTACAAGAAAAACACTGATTTTGCCGGCTATTACCGCAACGCGGATGTATTAATTATTGACGATATGCAGTTTATCGCCGGCAAAGACAAGACCCAAGAAGAGTTCTTCCATACGTTTAATGCCCTACACCAAGCCAACAAACAGATTATCATCAGCTCGGACAAGCCACCCAAAGACATCCCCACACTGGAAGAACGATTAAAAAGCCGGTTTGCCTGGGGTATGTCCATTGATATGCAAAATCCTGATTTTGAAACGCGCTGCGCGATCGTGCAGTCCAAGGCCGACGCGGTTAACATCAAACTTCCTAGCGATGTGGTTGACTATTTAGCCAATCATATACAAACCAACATCCGTGAGTTGGAAGGAGCCCTAAACCAGCTGATTGCCTTTTGCGAGATGCGCCAGCTAGAGCCAGATGTGGCAATCGTATCCAGCCTGCTCAGCGCTAACAAAACCCGGCCAAAACACCTCAGCGCGCGGCAAGTCGTAGAGCGTGTCAGTAAACATTTTCAGGTACCAATGGAGGATATTTTAGGACCCAAGCGCGATAAAGACATTGTGGTGCCGCGGCAAATTGCTATGTATATTTTGCGCAGCGAGTTGCATTTGAGCTTTCCTAAAATCGCGCGCGAGTTGGGGCGTAAAGACCACACCACAGCCATACACTCAGTCGACAAAGTCGAGCAAGAATTATCGTTTGACGCGGTCATCCGCCAACATGTTTCTGAAATTAAAGAACGACTATATGCGTAGGCTAGTAATTAGAAATCAGGAATTAGAAATCAGGGTCGCGAAAACCAGGCTTTTTCCTAATTCCTATCTCCTAGTTTCTAATATCTGTGGAACGGCTGTTTATAACCCTAGCATAAGCTCGGGACAGTTTACCAATAGTATGCACAACGCGGTACGTCGGACGATTAACTCTGAGCATAAACCAAGCCGGAATACCCAAACTTTCACACAGCCGCACTTGTTTTTGTATACAGTTTATAAGCAGCTTTATACCACATTCGTATCTGTTAATACGTCGGTTGTACACACATTCCACAGTGCTTATATAAACCTAACCCGAGCTAAATAAAGGATATTTATGAAACTACAGGTCACCCAGGAAAACCTAAGTAAGGCACTTGGCTCGGTTGCTCGGATTGCTAATACACGTAACACGTTGTCTATACTCGGCAACGTGTTACTCAAGACAATAGACAACCGGCTGAGTGTATCAGCGACAAACCTTGATATTGCTATTACGCACCATATCGGCTCGAAAGTAGCTAAGGAGGGTTCGATTACCGTACCAGCACGACTGATGCAGGATTTTGTTAGTAGCCTGCCAAATGGTGTGATTGACCTAGAATTGGATGAAAACAAGCTGCATATCAATGCCGATCAATACAAATCCACTATCAATGGTGTTGCCGCCGACGATTTCCCGGTTATGCCGGCTATCACTGACGGTACGTCCTGGGAGATACCGGCTTTAGTATTTAAGAAAGGCTTACAACAAACGGTTTTGGCGGCATCGGGCGACGAAGCACGCCCTGTGTTAACGGGTATTTATTTACACAGCCACAGCGGATCACTATATGCGGTTGCTACCGACAGCTATCGTTTGGCGGAAAAGCTTCTGGTTAAACATAAGGGCGATGTGTCACTGCTTGTACCGGCCAACGCCATGCAGGATATGCTGCGGATACTCGGGGATGGCGACGAGCCGGTGCGTATTACCCACGACGATCAACAAGTTCTATTCCAGGTTGGCGAGGTAGAGTTGGTTAGCCGGCTCATTGACGGTGCCTACCCCGACTACCGAAAGCTAATACCAGCGACATTTGAAGTATCAGCTACGCTTACCAGAGAGGATCTTACTAATATCACCAAAGTTTCATCCTTATTTGCCCGCGAATCAGCCGGCAGCGTGACGATAAAAGTCGACGAATCGTCAGGTCAGGTCAGTATCAATTCGGTCGCGTCACAACTGGGAGAAAACACTGCCAGTGCTAGCGCCAAAGTAACTGGCAGCGGCGAAGTAACGCTAAACTCACGTTATCTGTTAGATGCCCTACATGTTTTTAGCGGCGATCAAATTACTTTTCAATTCAACGGCAAGCTTGATCCATCGCTACTGACCGACCCAGGCAATAAAGACTACAAACATATTATTATGCCGCTGCGGTCGTAAGAAACGAAGCAAGCTGATAGTACAATAAGAAAATGGCAATCCAATCCATAAGGTTGCAAAAATTCCGCAGCTACGCCGACGAGAGCTTTGAGTTTGAGTCCGGCGTGAATATCATCGTGGGGCCAAACGGCAGCGGCAAAACCAATCTGCTCGAGGCTATACTGGCGATTGCTATTGGTTCGTCGTATCGCGCTGGCGACGAAGACCTCATACAATTTGATGAAACGTGGGCGCGCGTAGACACAAACTCTCCAGAACACACCAGGACGATAAAAATCACGACAGAAAACGGCCGGGTTCAAAAAAACTATGTTTTTGACGACAAGCCTTACAAAATCCTAACTCATAGCCAAGTTCTGCCAGTGGTCCTGTTTGAACCCAATCATCTACAACTGTTGCACGGCCCGCCCGAGCTGCGCCGCCTTTATCTGGATGCGATTTTAGAACAAACCCTGCCGGGTTTTATAACTACCCGCAAGCATTACCGGCGCGCGCTGGCTCAGCGCAATGCCCTGCTCAAATCCTCCCGCACGCCCGCCAAAGAACAATTGTTTGTCTGGAACCTGCGCCTCAGCGAACTGGGCGGCGTGATTGCGCGTGAACGCATGCGGCTGGTTGATGACATTCAAAAGGTTTTCCCTAAGTTTTATAACCGCATAGCCGGTAATCGTAACACCATAGCGAGCCTGGAATACCGCAGTAAGCTGCCGGCCGGCTCATATGAAAGCGGTCTCTTAAAAGCCCTAGAGGATTCGTATGATCAGGACATAGCTCGCGGATTCACTAGCTACGGCCCGCACCGCGACGATTTTGTCGTGTTGTTTAACGGCCGCCCGGCAGCCGAGGTAGCTTCTCGCGGCGAGACTCGCACCGCCCTGCTGGCGCTGAAGATTTACGAATTAGGTATGCTAGAACAAAAGCTTAGACAAAAGCCCATCCTGCTGCTGGATGACGTCTTCAGCGAGCTAGACGGTCGCCGCCGCCATGTCCTGGCCGGTTTTCTAAAAACCCATCAAACTTTTATCACCACCACCGACGCCGATCTAGTACTGCACAAACAGCTACAATCCAGCCACGTTATTCCAATAAGCAGAACAAACTAAGAGCTAACTAATATCTCCCTGCCGGCTAAAAACTTTAGGTCTGCTACTATCTATACTGTTTTTTGCTTCGCACCATAGGCTATGGACTATGCTTTGTCACAAGAAAACAGATAGAAAATCATGGCAGCTGCTAAAGTTTCGCTATCAACAAGGAGATATTAGTTAGCTCTAAGGCAAAGGCATCGGATTAACTAGGTTTTGTCTGACTTGTTCGAGGCTGACGATACCAATGCGATTTATGCTGTAAACAACATCTCCGGAATTGGTTCCACCAAGCGCCTCTGTTATTAAATTTGTAACTTCATCTACGTTCGCAGAAGTGTATCCATCGTAAAACGACACCACGATCCTGTCATAGGGTAGTTGGTAACGAACCGAGTAATAGTCATTTTCGACAGGTAAATTTCTTATAAACTGGTTTCTCTTGCCGTTCATACTAAGATACTCATCAATGTTGGTACTATCGACAAGGTTTGTAATAGATAGCGTATAAACGCCACGACCGTAAGGCGTTAGTGTTATTTGGATTTTATCCTTTGGACCATAATAGTGGCCAGTATAGACATAAGCATCGCCATCTTTACTGGACTTTTTATCAAAAGTGAACCCAACCAGGGTCTCTTTGTCTGAAAATTCAGAACGTGTCACCCGCGCGAAGGTCATAATGTCGGCGCGTATTTGGCTCATTACATCTTCATTTCCTTCCACGGCGTTGTAGAGTTCACCGTGCTGATAAAGTGCCGCGAAATCCCTACCCTCTTCGGCTGTTAGATTTTTATCTCTGTTGGGGTTGACTGCTCCATTACTGCCAAGGACAGAGACCAAAAATATCACTATGCCAAGCAAAGTAACTATACCCAGTGTGACCAAAAACCGCTTGTTATGAAAATAATTCATTACTCCTCCGTTAGTTCCCATCTACTGACCAGTGCCATGCTTCATATGACCCACTTGTTCTATTACCCTCACCTTTACCAAACTCATACAAACCATACCTGGCGGCATTGGCCGCTAGCCACTGGAAACACGGATTACTGTTTGCCGCTGGATGGTAGCGCGGTATGAGTACTCCATCGCAACTAACGTCAATCGCGAATCCCATTTGATGGTTGGAATATCCGGGTGGTGCGATACCGTCACAGCTCTGATAATCCTGATGAGATGCTTTGGGGTATGGTGCTGGCGTTGGTGTTAAACCTTGTTCGCGGCAGCGAGATGTATACATTTCGATCTGTTGATTCATACTTCGGAAAGAGCCGAACGAAATATTTACACCAGCCGCGGTACTATCGGCCAGTAGGCGTTCAAGTGACTCGGCAATTTGTGAATTAGCTTGTGTTCCGCCTACGGAGCAAAGCCGAATCCTGTATTGCCTGCCTTCACGATAGCCATCAACTACCCCGGCATCCTGGGTGTTGCCACCACAAGGGATATTAGTTGTATCGGTGCTTTCAAGGTCAATCGTAACACCCAAGCCGTTGCAGCCGCCTGCTAGGTTTGACCCGATTGCCTGACCAGAGAATTCGGCATAGATGTTTTGCCCTAGTCCGCGTCGTGCATTTATGGTGTTCTGTCTATCGGCTTGGGTTGAGGGGGGAATAATAACCGATCGGGGAATCTCAAAGCGTAACAACACTTCATCAGATGCTTCATTTAAGCTAACACCCGGAGTCTGAAGCGTGGTAAGTACGCCGGTATAGCTTTCGGTAAGTTCTTTCCATAAAAAGTCTAATTGCAACCCGAGGTCGCCTGTAGAGCGTCCGGTTTCGCGGGCGTAGTCGATGAGGTTTTGTTGTCTGCCGGCGGTTGTCCACTGCGCGATACCATATCCCCACCTGCCTCTTATGATTTCAATCGGTATTTCCGGTCCGTCTGGCGCCGGGGCATCGTTTTGTGTATTGTGCGGGTCTATACCTGATTCTGCCTCTAGGTTGCCCATAATTCCGGCGGTGGCTTCCTCGGACAAGCCCCGGTTGCTTGTAAAATAGCCCCAAACTTCCCGGTAGCGAGCATCACGGTCCATGTTGCCTGAAGGTGTTGAACACACACAGCCGCTGGCGGATACGACTTCTGTCTGGCCACCACTCAATGTATTGGCAATGGTTTGGGCAAAGGTAACTTGTCCTTCGGCTGTTGGGTGCAGGTTGTCGCCGCCGACTGCCACATTCGCAGAGGCTACATCTATTACTGTGAACGAGAGCGGGCTCGATAAATTATCCAACAAACGGTTAAAACTGTCTTTGTTTGACGCGCCGGGCGAGAACAAATTAACCCAGAATATGCTCGCGCCCTGATTGTGGCTCCTGGCTTTATTAATCATCTCAGTTACACCGGCTTCGTTCGCGCCGGAGGCATTTGTGCCTAACGCTATAACCACGGCGCCAGCCGCGGCTATAGCCCCGGCATCGTTATCTAAAGCTTGTAAGCCTGTCTCGTTCCCCTCGCCCGGAGCGCTGATAGCACGACCCACAACACCATTTATTTTGCTTACATCCAGGCTGTTGGCCGCAAAAGCATTTTCTAGTGCTGTCTGCGCCCCCACGGTTATTGAGTCGCCTAGCATATAAACAGAACCAGATACGGCCGGAGTCTGGGCGGCGGTGCGGCAAGCCGCCGTCGGGTCAATATCGTAATAATACACACCAGAATCAAACACCCGTTTTTGTTCGGGAGACATGGCCCCAACAAGGGTTGAGCTAGAAACAAGTATCATAATGACAGCTAGGCTCAGGCTGCCAAATCGTCGTAAAACACGCGCCATACTAATAGGCTCCTTGATCTATCAGGTACTTTACCAAATTGACTGGCGCATCGCGGAGGCGGGGGTCTTGGCTGTCTAGTTTATCGCCGCTAATAATAACTCCCCACCTGCCTTCATTACTATCAAATCGGATAACATGTAGAATTTTATCTCTTTCTACTTCCTGTGCTGCTACCAACCATGTGTTGTTCCCAAATACGGCTACGGAGGTCAGGTTGTCGGAGCTATCAAGTGCCTCAGTCGTTGCCTGCTCCTTTGTTCGGGGGTTTAAATTAATAATTACGTTTTGCGTTTGCTGCAGGCCTATTTGCAAGTTCGACTCAGTACGTTCTACAAGCGGACCCGATATAACGAGTTTATAGCTGCCTGGGCGTACGCGGGCGGTGTAAGTTTTGCCCCCTTCGCCTGACGGCACCAACAGCTTACCGTCAAGCCGGACAGTTGTTGTGAGGGGGTTTGTCGGGCCTTCAAGGGTGATTTCCGCGTAGCCGAACATAATTTTTGCTGTAAATAACCAAACTGTCCCTATGAGTACAAGCAAGAAAACAGCTATATATACGTATTTCCTAGATATTATCATAGGTGTCCACCACTAATTAGTGCTTGTATAGCTCGGACATGACCCTGGATTATCTGCGGAGATTGGTCATTACTCAACTCAATCAGGAGCGTGGGTATGCCAAACCTCTGGTTGTGCCAGCCATCAAGTGATCCTGCTTGATATACTTTGCCGCCCTCTGCGGCCCTGAGCGGTGTATCCGGAGTGTGTGCTGCATATGCTCGTGCAATCGACACATTGGTGCTGCCTGCTGCAGCTACCCAAGAGATGTTGTCGTGATAGTGGAGCGACAACTCCACTGATCCCAAGGAGTTAAGGAAATTAACCAGGGCTTGGGTTTCTGGTTCGCTTGCCGCCGAGGGGCCGCTGTCGTTGTAGTTGTCACCCCTGTTTGACAGTGTCCAGTTGTAGGCAAAGTTTCGGTTCAGATTTACGCCGTTAGCATTCACGCGGTATCGCGCGCTCCTACCGAGTATCCCTGCCTTGTTTATTTCCGGGATGGCAATCACCCTGATATTCCTTGGTAGATTTTCGTTGAACAATAACTCATGGCTAACAAACTGTCCGCCGCTCTCCGAACCATGAATAGAAGATGCGATAAAGATAGTCTTTATGTTTGTGCTGTCACAAGCTTCGCGAATATATACATTAATGGGACTGCCGTCCGAGCCGGTACCAATAACACCGCTGCTTGGTATGCCCGACCAATCTGCTCGGGGCGCACTGCCTCCTATACGATTGACTGGTCTTGGCTGTCCCGCGCACGGAATAGTATATCCATTCAGCCCCGGCGCGTTAATTGATGGCGGCGGAGTGCCGGCATTCTGAGCACCAAAACCAACTTCATTGCACTGGGCGTCTTCTATTCTCTCATAGCACGCGAGCGATTTTACCAGCAGCGTATCCGCAAGATAGAACCTGTATCTCGTCAGACCTTCGTCACTTCTGTTGGAGCATTTAGGGTCCAGCTCATCGAAACTGGTTATCCCTGTATCTTCCGGCGCGTAAGTCTGTGGATTTATTCTAGTCGAGAAACAATTGCCGTACTCGGAAACAAAGTGTTCAAGATTTTCCTCAACAATGCGGGCGTTTTCGTATGGATCATCAAATCGCTCGTCTTCTTGTTCCTCCAGGGTAAAACCGTGTTCATCAAAGCCATAGTCGTAATCTGCTTGCGCGAAGGTTTTCGGTATGAATATTCTAGATACAGCACTGCCTAGATTAGGCAAAATATTTAACAAAGGAGCTGTAATACTAGCAGAGCTGGATTGCAACGATGCTAGCGTACCGTTCTGAAACAGCGTTTTGGCAGCCAAAGAACCAGGTTCGTTAAGGCTGAAGGTCCGGGCAAAGAAATTCTGCTGTCTGAATTCACGCCTGGTATCCTCTCTGCTCTCGGCATCCAGCAGGCCGAGCTCTGCGGGAGTAAGAGCTGTTCCACCCATGTCAAACATCTGTTCTCTTGCTGCCAACCCGGCGCCATAGTTAGCCATATTACCAAGATCTGTTCCTTCCGGATCTCCAGGAACTTCTTCGCCAGCCAGCGTATTAACTGCCCATTCCGCAAACATGTCTAGTGGATTTAGTCCTGCAGCAGAAGCTACACTGCCTACAACTTCAAATATTGCTTCGCTCACTAAACCTCCAGTTACGGCACCTAAAACAAACTGCCCGATTCTTGAGCAGGCAGCACTGCCGGCGACAGAAGCCTTTTTAAAGATTTCATCAACAATACGAAACACCGCGGGTTTCTCACCTATCCGTGAAGGTTTCGCGCTTGCAGGTATGTCGGGTCCAGTCATTTCTTGCCCCATTTCATACTGGACGCTTCGAGCGGATGCCCACGATCCAAGCTCTTCGCTATAGAGCATTTCTGACACTACCCCCAACTCCTCCATAGTCAGATTCTTGCCTGTCATGACCTGCCCACCGGTTGCCACAATCTTCGTGCCGATACGCATCAACGGCAAAACGATGTTGGCGTATTTAACCAACTCCACACTCTGGCTTATGTCCCTTATGGCGCATAGTACACCGATTCCGACTACGCCACCGGCAGCTATCTTGCCATTTGCCCCACCCAACCTTCCTTTTGCTCCATCGGGATCGGTCCTGGCATCATTCTGCGCGATCTTGCCCTCGCGATCGGCGTCTGCAGATTCAGGCGTAACATTCCCCTCACTGTCGGTAAGCGTAACATCAGTTGTACGGGCTGGACGTCTGCCATTGCGTATTTCGTCAGACCAGGCGTTCTTTAGCCTGCGTGCAAACTCCACCCTGGTCTCATCAGCCGCTCTATTCAGCCGTCTAAGCGGACTTAGGTCTAATCCTGCCCGCCGGGCGCTTTTTCTAAAGCCCACCGCATTCGCAAGCTTATTCATACCAAGAGTTTTAGTTACGGATTTGTGAAATTGCCGTCTAAATTTGAGCTGCGTTCTAGCGCCATCAGCATCTACTTTAAAGAGCAGGACTCTGCGCGTTGTGCCCCGGCTGCCGTCAGCGCCTATCACATTGTCCGCGCTATTCCTGAACTCTAAGTCAGTATCTGGGCTTATGTCAGCATCAATAAGTGTATTGACCATCTTTGCTTCGTCAACGACCTCATAACCGACTAGATTACCTGTGTTCGTATCATACAAGGATCGCAGCCCGGCCTCATTCTGCAGCTTAATCTCCATTACGTCGGCAACTCGGTTTCCGGTAACACCAAGGCGCGTTTCCATCTTTGCGTATCCGGCGCCTAAGGTACCTGCCCGCATCCTGTGAAACAAGTACCTGCTTGAGCGGCTATTAGAGAAATTGTCGTTATTTGTAAAGTGAAACTGCTGTAATAGTTGTGAGAAGTGGATGATCTGTGCTGGGCCGGATAGAATACCAAACAAACCGAAACCGCCGCCTATTAATAGTCCGGCGATGCCGCCGCCGATGGCGGTTTTGCGGTTTAGGAATCTGCCGCGTACGCTTTTTTTCTTGGGCTCGTTGTTGCCGAGAGTAGGTGCTAGATCGTTGCCGGACTCCTTATTGTCTTCTTTTTTGTCGTCATCTTTCTTTTGCTCGTCTTTGTTATTGCCCTCCAGCTTATCCAGTCCCTCGCGTTCGGCGGTATCATCCGCCGCGCCGTTGGAGGCGCGGTCTTCCATCTGTTTTTCGGTATCAGAATCTATGCCTGTAATCTGACGGAGTTCGTCGTCATCCGCTCTGGTGAGGGTATTGCCCTCGTCCTCGTGCTTTTTGTCGTAGACTGCCATATAGACCTAGTTTGTTACATCCCTGGGGCTAATCTGTTATCAAGGTCTATTGTACCTTGCCC
>CAYWFI010000018.1:0-13867 GCA_964458165.1 uncultured Candidatus Saccharibacteria bacterium | reverse complement strand
GGCGGCGCGTCGTCTAGCTCCGAGGCGGCGGACTGTAGGTCCTTGTTGGCGTCCGCCGCGGCCGTACTTAAATCACGCTCGTCGGTGTCCTTGATAATCTGTATGGAGCTCTTGCCCTCCGGCAGAGCTGGTTCCGTATCTTCAGCGAATTTAGAGATTTTGGGCGTCTTTTTGCCGGGCGGTTTCTTACCGCCCGCTTCTGGCAATTCCGGCGCGCTTTTTTTAGCACTCATATAGCTAAATCATACCAGAAATCAGATGTAAACTTAAGCGGTACCGGCTCGCATGTACTTTTTGTTCCCCAGGATGTGAACAAGCGCCACAGGATGGCCAAAGGCCACCTGTAAAGTGGCCTGGGGGATAAAAAGTCATGCGAGCCGGTAAGCGATCTCTGGCCGCCTGGCCCGGCTACTTCGGGCTAGCGCTTCTTCTTGGTTGATTTCTTGCGCTTTTTACCGGAAGTGGTTTTCTTCTTTTTGGCGGCTGGCTTTTTAGTGGCAGCCTTGCTAGAAGAGGCGGCTTTGGAACTGGCACGTTTTGCCGGGGCGGCCGCCGCGGGCTTACGAGTCTCTTCGGCTTCTTCCTTGAAGAGTTTTATCAGCAGCCATATGCCGGCTACGATAACAACGCCAATAACAACAGCCCAGCCGACCGGAAATGATTCGTTAGACGACGCCACTCCGCCAGTTATCGGGTCCCCTGTCTGCTCTACGGTTAGGTTCTCGGCCTCTTGATTCAAAGTCTCGCTGGGAGCGGTTGATTGAAAGTCCGCCGCGTTATTGCCGCCAGCCGGAGCGGCGTTTTGCGGGTTGCCTGTCTGAGGCGCGTTTTGGGTATTGCTCAGTTCGTTCGTGTTGTCCAAAGCTATTCCTAAAAATCTTAATGTTTATGCTTAAGCACTATATTACCACATCGCCAACCGCGTTAGAACTCTGACCCCACCCACGCGCACTTTTTACAAGAACAGGGTGAGCAAGCGCCACGGGCGGCGCCCCGCGCCCCCGTAAAGCATAGGGGTCCCCGCGAAACCTGTTTCGTGGGGTTGAGACGCCCTGTTCGGTAAAAAGTGCGCGTGGGTGGGCACCCTGATTATCTTACTGAACCACCAGCACACCGCTATGAGCATCAAATTCGTGATTATGAAATCCCCAGGTGCCAGTGCGCGTCGGCGTGAATTGCCTGCTCTGGCCTGGTTGTATGGCGCCGACATTAAGCTCGCTGTTGTCCGTATGAGCGGGATGATCATCCGAGGCAAAATCAAGTATCCTGCCGCTGCCGTTGCGTATTGTTACCGTGTCGCCGCTGGCCACGGCGTATCGGCTCGGCTCAAAACCTGAGCCGCTATAGACAATGGTGACTGATTGAGGCGTGGTTTCGTCGCCATTATCAATAATTTGATCTCCTGTCTGAGCGTTATTTTGCGGCGTGGTTTGTCCTTCGGCCTGGTTAGCATCTGATGTAGTGCTGGGGGCTGGTTCAGCCTCTGGCCTTGTCATGGCAAACACAATCACCGCGGCAACAGCTACCAGAACGGCTGCGATAATAATTCCCTTTTTCATAAACTACAAACTCCCCTCGGCTTTAGATTGATCGGGTCTCGTATGAATTATAACGATACTCGCTAGAAGTGTCACCGCGTAAAACAGCCAGACAACACGAAACCAACCGGACTGCAGGTGCGTACCTAGCTTAAAGCCATGTATAACAATAGCCAACATTGCTAGATCCGTGGCGTATTGTACAAACCGCCACCAGGACCGATCGCCAAACCAGCGGTGCAGTTCAAAGGCCAGAAAGACCAGCAGGCTAATTGACCCTAGCAGCACCGCCCATTTTAACCCCGGCGCGACATAATGTTCTAGATAGCTGCCCGGCGGTAGACCGAAGCCATCATTCCAGAGGCCAAAAATCAATAGTCCCGGGTGCAGCAGAATCAGCGCCAGCACGGCCAGGCTGGTCAGGGTAAAATACCGCCTGGTCAGTGCCTTATCCAAGCCACCCAGATGCCTCGCTGCCCCTGTAATATAGTGGCTCCACATCAGGCCAAAGGCCAATAGTCCCAGTAGTGGGAAAAGCTTGTACATCGTTACTCTGCTCATATCCCATCCCAGCCCTTGCCCCCAGACGATAACAGACACCGTGACGGCAAAGATCGTTGTTCCCCACATCGTAAATCTTAGCTGGCCGGCCGAAAGTCCCATATACTTAATGATAGCACCATGAATTACGCGACCATTTCTGATACTACCTTAGCTCTGGCCGCTAAACATCTGGCTGATGAGCCGGTTATCGGCGGTTTGATACCGCGATACGGCATCTGTACTATCCGTCCGCATCGCGACTATTACCGCGAGCTGGTCGAGAGTATTATCGGCCAGCAGCTCAGCGTCAAAGCGGCCGCCAGTATCAACCGGCGGTTCGTTGAGTTATTTGACGGCGAGTTTCCTGATGCCGAAACTATATTTAACCAAACGGTTGAATATCTTCGTGAGGCAGGACTCTCTGGTGCCAAAGCCCGCTACGTCCAGGATTTAGCCGCGCGCGTACTGGAAGGCAAATTGGAATTTGAGGATTTTGACGCTATGAGCAATGAAGCTATCGCCCGCGAACTCACGGCTGTCAAAGGCATCGGCCAGTGGACGGCTGATATGTTTTTGATGTTTTGCATGGGCCGGTTGGACGTGCTGCCAGTGGGTGATTTGGGCATAAAAAACGGCGTGATGAAACTCTACGAGTTAGAATCCCTGCCCGGCCCCGAAGAAATCAGGGCTATCGCTACGAAAAACAATTGGGCCCCCTACCAGTCGGTAGCCAGCTGGTATATCTGGCAAAGCTTGGATAACGCACCAAAGGCCTAGCTTGCCTTATGAAGATGGATATGAACACTCCCGTCTGGATAGATCTCTTCATCCACCATGACAGAATCTGTTAACCGCAGTTTGCCGCACTCGCTGACAGGAATCCGCTCTATCGGAATATCATCCGGGGTGTGCATTACCCGAAGCAGTATCTCCCGTGCCGCTCTGGGGTTTTGCCGTACTTCTTCTCCGTTATAGTCGACTACCCAAGCCACGTATGGGCCTCTGACTTCGTGTTGGTTTATATTTTTGCTGTCCATGTAGTTATTGTACGCCTGCTTGTCAATAATTATTACAACAACTGGCTAAATGTGCGAAATATCACAGAGAGCTTATGCTCCTAACGCGGCTTGCCGCAAGTAAGCGGCGCATGCCCAAAAGAATCAAGCCGCTACCTCAATACCTCGATGGCAGCCAGTACCTCGCGGGCGATGAAGGTGTGGTGGCTTTAGGGCGCTAGACGGTTAATGTCGCGTGGGAAGAGCGTGGCTTCCTTGACGTTTTTGAGACCCACTGTTTTCTGTACCAGACGGTCGATACCAAAGCCGCAGCCGCCATGCTGAGGCAAGCCGTATTTGAAAGCCTGCAGATAGTATTTGAAGCCCTCGTGCTCGACATCCAGGCCCGCCGTCTTCATTTGTTCTATCATTTTCTCGTAGTTGTTTTCGCGCAAGGGGACGGTCGCGATCTCTAGCCCGCGGAATAATAGGTCGCCCCAGGCAACGGTGCCGTCATCCTTGAATTTGTGGTAGAACTTGCCGGCAACCGCCGGGAAATCAACGGCATAGACCAAATCACTGCCGAGGTTCTTGCGGGCGTGTTCGGCAATCCAACGTTCTTCGTCCGGGATGAGATCTTTTTCGGCCGTCGTATCGGTACTGTTCGCCTTGCTATACATCTCGTGAATTTCGGCGATGGTAAATGCCGGCACGGTATCGCTAAGTACCAGTTCGGGGGCATTAAGGCTTTTTAGGTCATCAGCGTGCTCTTCGTATACCTTGGTCAGAGCGTGCTTTGTCATATCCGCGACCATATCCATAACTTCTTGGTGGTCACGCACAAAACCCATCTCTATATCAAGCATGGTCAGTTCGGTCAGGTGGCGGGAGGTCGCGCTTGGTTCGGCACGGTAGCTGTGGCCTATCTCAAACACGCGCTCATACGCGCCGACCATTATCTGCTTGTAGAATTGAGGGCTCTGAGCAAGGATGGCGACTTTATCAAAATATTCAACCTTGAACACCTCGGCACCGCCCTCGGTCGCGCCAGCCAGGAGCTTGGGCGTATCAATCTCTATAAATTCCCGGGCATGCAAAAACTCCCGGATGTATCTGGTCAAATCGGCTCGGATTTTGAATATCTTCTGTTCCTGCAGATTACGGATGTTGATAACACGGTTATCGAACAGCGTGTCTAAGTGCTCGGACTTGTGGCTGATTTGCTTGTCGATTTCTATTGGCGACTCATCAGTAACCGGCACCAGTACGTTAAGCTTAGCCTCGTGCAGCTCGGCACCGCCTGGCGCGCGCGGTTCTTCTACTACTTTGCCTTCTACGGCCAGCACCGTGCCTATCTGCAGGGCGCGTAATTTTTCGACCTCGTCTTTATCTTCGACAACCACTTGCGTAACACCGCTGCGGTCGCGCACCAATATAAAACTCAGGCCGCCCAGCAACCGTTTCTTATGCAACCACCCTTGTATTGAGACGTTTTGTCCAATGCGGGAAGCAACGTCCCTATGTAGTGTTCGTTCCATGTTTCAGGGGTTATTCTACCATCTTTACTTGTTTTCGTATAATTTTGGCGCGGGCTTCGGCAACGTCGCGCATGCTATCGTAGCGATCAAATTCGTCGATTATCGGCTTACCTAAGATTTGTTCCACGATGTCTTCTACTGTTACCAGGCCGGTGATTTCGGCAAACTCATTCACCACCAGGAACAAATGCTGCTTGGTACGGATAAAGGCTTGGAGTACGTGATCTAGTTCGCGGTTTTCGTTCACGAAGTGCGCCGGTTTGTGCATGAGTTCGGCAACACGGCTGTGCTTCTTGCCATCAGCTAGATCTTTAATGTACAAGATACCCGCCACTTGATCGTCCTCCGCGGTAAATACCGGAAACCGCGAATGGCCGGTTTTGTGCAGCTCATCCAACAGAGCCGGACTTAATACATCGTCTTGCTTGACGCTGGCAATCACGCTGCGCGGCGTCATAATGTCGTAGACGGCTTTCTCGCCAAATACTAGCGCGTGCTTAACAATTCTGATTTCATCGGTGCTCAAATCAGTATCGCCCGGGTCGACCGCGCTAACCATATGGGTCAGCTCGCTCTTAGTAAGGGTAACCGGTTCTTCGGCGATAAACCTGTCTAACATCCTGCCTAACGGCGTCGTAATAAACTTGAGCAAATAAGTGAGCTTCAGCAAAAAAGGACTTACCCCAGCCAGTATAAAAGTGCCTATGGGTTTTAGATACAGTTCACCTAAGATTACGAATACCATGAACAGCACGACAGCGCCGACAACCCAGCCAAAGAATCCACCCAGCGTAAGCCCCAGTAGTATCAACGAGCCGCTTACGGCCAATGAGCGCAGCAGCTCAATCGTAAGTAATGTCGCGGAACCGCGTGCTTTCAGCGGAAACAACGCTTTTGAGGTCATATCGCCCTTGCGCGCCCAATAGCGCAGGTGCGGCGTCGAGAGGCTTCTCAAAGACAGCGACATTGCTGTCAGCAAAACGGACGCGGCAAAACCAATTATAAGCAGTATCAACATAGCTGAAACCATTGTAGCACTGAACCACCCTGACTTTCTGCAAGAACAGGGTGAGCAAGCGCCACGGGCGGCGCCCCGCGCCCCCGTAAAGCATAGGGGTCCCCGCGAAACCTGTTTCGTGGGGTTGAGACGCCCTGTTCGGCAGAAAGTCAGGGTGGTTCAGACCATAGCACTTGGCAGCTCAGCCTGTTATCAGTTATGATGGGTTAGTATTTATTTCAGATTAAGAGGGAGTCGCCGTGAGTAAACGCACTATTGGTATCGTCATAGCTATAATCATAGCCATTGCTGGTTTTTGGTTTCTGACCACGCCCCCCGAACAGACAGAAGGCACACCGTCTAACCACACCTTTGGTCAAGGCAGTACTGGTGTCGTACTCATGGAATACGCTGATTTTCAATGTCCGGCCTGCAGGGCATACTACCCGATTCTGCAACAGGTAAAGGAAAAATACGAAGCCTACATCACGTTCCAGGTGCGCCATTTCCCGCTGGAATCCATCCATAAAAATGCCCGGGCGGCCGCGCGCGCTGCCGAGGCTGCCGGTAACCAGGGCAAGTTCTGGGAAATGCATGACATGTTGTTTGAACGCCAGGATTTTTGGAAAGACTCAAGCGATCCATTAGGCATATTCGAGGGTTACGCGAGCGAGATTGGCGTAGAAGACATCGCTAAATTCGGCGAGGACTCCCGCAGTAGCGCGGTCAACGCCGTCATCAACGCCGATCTAGCCGAGGGCCGCGACGTCGGCGTCAGCTCCACACCGACATTTGTGCTAGACGGCAAGAAATTGGAAGACAGCCCCGGTGCCAGCCTGGAAGCCTTTTCTGTTCTTATTGACGATGCTATCCGCGCTAAAGGCGGTACACCGCCAGAATCCACGTCAGATGCTTTGCCGCAAGAGGCCCCAGTTATCGAACCATCTACCGAACCCGAAGAAACTACTCCAGAAGACCCTAATCAATAAAAATCCACCCTTGTCTAACAGTAATTGTCGGCATGCGCGGGCAGCCAACAAAGTATAGGGCGGATTTAGTATTGGATGAATTGCTGCCAAGGAGCACGCTTAACACGCACTGCGACAGCAGTCGGACGGCTATGAACAACTTTTACCTTGATTGGCATTACTTTAAACCCTTGCTTCTGACTACAAACAAGATCCGCGCAGTCTCATGTACGCAGAACCTCTAGAGTGTAGTTTTTAATTTTTGTTTTCCAGACGGCAGCTCGCATCTGCTCTTTGGATACAAACATACTGTAACTGACGCTTATGTTTTGGTCAAGCATTTTCCGTAAACATTTGGCTGGCTTTCTGTGCTGACCTGAATCACCCTGTGCCTTTTACCTCACAGGCCACTTTACGGGTGGTCTTCGACCAGCCTGTGGCGTTGTCGCGGGCTTTCGCCCGGAATGCGCCAAACGCGTGGGTTGTGTTCTATTTCTTTTTCTTTGAGTCATCGTGGCTGGCGAACGGATTGAGCATGTTTACCATCTGCGTAGCGACTTTTTCGCCCGGCAAGGTACGGCGCTTGGTAATCACCCCCTCTAGCTTGGCTCGGAATTTCATAAATGCCGGATTATCGTCATCGGCTTTTTGAATCTTACGGAATTCGGCCGCCAGCTCAGCTAGTTCGTCGTCACTTAGGTCTTCTATATCTATGAATGTGTCACGCGCTTTGGTAGCACGGAGTAGTTCGTCTAGTTTAATCTGTATGGCCTTACCGTCGCGGTTTTGAGTGTTTTGGATCAAAAACACCATCAGAAAGGTTACGATGGTAGTACCGGTGTTGATAACCAGCTGCCAAGTGTCAGAAAAGTTAAAAACCGGACCAGACGCCGCCCATATGCCCACGATAATTACGGCCAGACAGAACACCCAGGCGCTGCCGGCAATATTAGATACCATATTGGCAACCTTGCGAAAACGATCTTTCATATTTTGGACCTCTGCTGTATTTAGCTTATGCTATATGTAAGCATAGCACGACAGGAGAAAATAGAACCCCAATGCATCATATGTTCGAAGAGCTAACGTTAGTTATCGTGATCGCCGTGGCGGTCAGCCTGGTCATGCGAGCGCTACGCCAGCCGATGATGATCGGCCACATCATCACCGGTATTTTAGTCGGGCCGGCCGTTTTTAATCTTGTCACTTCTACCGAAACCATAGAAATTTTTGCCGAATTCGGCATTGCTCTGCTGCTGTTTATCATTGGCCTGGGGCTTAACTTACGCGTACTCAAAGATATCGGCAAAGTGGCGCTTATTGCCAGCCTGGCCCAGGTGCTGCTCGTGGGTGGAGCGGCGTACGCGGTGGCTGTTATGGCTGGCTACACCACCACGGTGGCGATGTACGTGGCGCTGGCACTGTCATTATCGAGTACTATTATCGTGCTCAAGCTGTTGTCGGATAAGAAAGAACAGGGGCGGCTGTACGCCAAGGTGTCTATCGGTTTCCTGATTGTGCAGGACCTGCTGGCTACATTGGCCGTGGTGTTTGTGTCGTCCAGCGGCAGCGGCAGCGTAACGCTGCAGGATTTTATACCCTTGGCGGCCAAAGGCAGCATATTACTGGGCGGCTTGATTATTGTCCGCTACCTCATACTGCCGCATCTGAACGGATTGATTGGTAAAAGCCAGGAATTTTTGTTTCTGTTCGCTATCGGCTGGGCGATCGGTATTGCCACTCTGTTCAAAACAACCGGGTTTAGCCTGGAAATCGGCGCTCTGCTGGCTGGTATTACCATAGCTTCGATGCCCTATGCGACTGAGGTCGCCTCGCGTCTTAAACCTTTGCGCGATTTCTTTATCGTGCTGCACTTTGTGATGCTGGGATCGCTGGTGAACTTAGGCATCGTGAGCGACTCTATCGGCCGCACTATCGCTTTCTCGCTTATTGTGCTGATCGTTAATCCAATCAGCGTCCTCATCATCATGGGCCTGATGGGCTACACCAAAAAAACCAGCTTCAAGGCCGGTATCGCCATGACCCAGGTCGGCGAGTTTTCACTAATATTATTGGCAGTGGCGCGACATTACGGCTACGTTGATGCCGACGTCGTGTCGCTGATTACCTTTGTGGCGCTTATTACTATTGGTGTTTCGACCTATATGATTCTATATTCCGAGCAGCTGTACCATTTCTTCGAGAAATATCTGCGAATGTTTGAACGGCGCAAGGCCAAGGACGAGCACGAGCGGCGCAAACGCTATGACCTGGTGCTGTTCGGCTACCAACGCGGCGGGCATGAGTTTCTGCCCGTGTTTCGTTCTGTCAGTAAAAAATTCGTGGTGGTAGATTACGACCCGAACGTTATTGATTTCCTCGAGCAGCGCGATATCGAGTACATGTACGGTGACGCCACCGACCATGACCTGCTAGAGGAACTGAACCTGCGCCACAGCAAGCTGATAGTCAGCACTATCACGGACCTGGCCACTAATAAAAGTCTGGCATCCTGGCTGGAGCTCAATAACCCCTACGCCGTGTTTATAGCCACTGCCGATAACGCCACCGAGGCTGCCGAACTTTACGAAAAGGGCGCGGCTTACATTATGCTGCCGCACTATATCGGCTCGGAAAAAATCGGCGCCTTTATCAAGAAGAGTGATCTTAAGAAAACCGCGTTCAAAGAATACCGCGAAAAACACCTGCAATATCTGCAGACGCATCACGAATTGTTCGGTACGGCGGAGTAGAGCCAGTGGCTTTTGATATATGGCTTGAGGCTGGCCAGCAGTTCTTTATGTTCTCTGCCTCTCGACAGTTGGCTGCGGATATCGCGCGACGAGGCATAACGCTTGGCAGTCTTTATTACTAGTCCTTCGTGCTGCAGGTCATCCAAAATTTGTCGCGCCGCCGAGGCTTCATAGCTCGCGCGGACGCCTACTATCAGCTTAGTTTGAGCAAGCAACAGGTCAGTATCAGGCCACTGCCCTGTGTTTAAGAACTCCAGCATATCTGACCCTATCAGTAGATACAGCTCGGCATCTGGCAGGAGTTTCTTGATTCTGGGCAGCGTGCGTTTGACACTGAACTGCTTGTCCGGCAGCTCCAGCACATCCAGTTTTCGGTAGGGTTTGAGTGCCAGCTTTAGCATCGCGACACGGTGGGCATAGTGTGTCACGCCATCTTTGCGCCGTGGGACTGCCTCTGGCAAAAAATATGCTTTGTTCAGACCCGCGCGCTTAGCAGCCTCCAGCGCGAAAGCAATATGCCCGCCATGCACCGGGTCAAACGTACCACTGAAGATGCCAATCTTGTTCATACTTCTATTCTACCGGGAAACGGTAACTTTGCATGCCGGACAAGAAATAGTCGTTGGCGTTAACACCGCGTCTACTAATTCTTTGCAGAACGGGCAGGTTACGCACGGCATTAGATTGGGGTTATCGCTAGCAATCCGGTCGTGGTCGATGTCACACAGGCCATCGCACTCGGCTTTCTGGTGTTCGTATTGTTCTTTAGTAAGTCCAGACATATTTGCAGCTCACATCCGCGCCACACTTTTGGCACTTTGGTATCAGAATATTTTTAGGACGGGTATTCAGACAGCCGCGCTTTGGGCATTTGAACGTGCGCGAACCGTATTTGTCATCAGATAATTTGTTTGATTGGCTACCATAGCCAAGCTCTCCCAACTGTTCACGAGCTGTTAGAGCATCACCGAGTTTATCGGCATCAACTGAAGCGCCGCAGCCGCTGTATGTCGTACCGATAAATCTGGCCGCGTCCCCTGCTCCGCGCATCTCTGCCAGTGCCATCTGGTGCGCCGCGATTGCCGGGCCGTATTCCCAACGTCCGGCTTCGCCCGCGAAGAAAGCCTCGGGATTTTTAAGCTTTTGCTCGTACCGCGCGGCCATTGCCGCGGCCAGGTCATAATCGGCCGTACCGCCTGTAAACCATTCCGTCGTATTTAGATAAGCTTTGAGCAGACCCTGCTGCTGGCAGACAAAATCGTAGGTGTTTATTCCGTGCCCGCCCAGTTGCCCGGCGTACCACTCGCCGCCGTAGCGCGCCTGCAGGCTGCGGTCGTAGACGCCCATTAGTTTATCTACCAGTACTTTCTGTTCTGACTCATCAAGCTCTACGTGCATTCGCTGGCCAAGTAGTTCGCCGGGATGGGCCTCATAGCTAAGTGACGCGTAGATCGCTTCGAGTGCCTGGCGGTCGCTGCCGTCGAGCGACTGCGAATACATCCTGAGCCTGCCGTCGGGTGTCTTAGCCAGCACACGGAGCATTGTTTGCCTGCGCTCTACATTGTAGCCGCCAACATCTCTGTCCGCGCTCATCAGTTCGGGCGGAAAGTCAGACACGACTACTATCGTGTTGGGCCGATCGCCGCGCATCATGGCTATCATTTCCTGGTATTCCTGTTTCTCTATCAGACGGCGGCGCAGTTCATAATGCGGCAGACTTCTTGCCTGCTCAATTGAATCGTCGAAAATTTTCTCGAGCGCGCTGCCGTCACTCGCATACAGTTCATGGCCGTCAAACGTATATTCAAAGGGCGTGCGCATACTACCCGGCAACACCTCGGCCAACCATGTGACCGTGTCGTTGTATCGCCTTGCCTCGTGGTTGAAGTGTGTCGCTTCGACCTGAGAGCGTTCTAGCGTTGTCGGCATTTAAAAACCCTCGCTCTCCGGCTAGAGCAAGGGCTGCGAGTAGTGACCTTACGAGTCGCCACTACTTTTGCTCCTGCTCGGGAGACTTAAAAACCGTATCTGGCTATAACAGTTGCGGCACAGCTTAGGATTTACACCTAATTCCGGTTGTCTTGATGAATAAAGAACTTATGTCCCAGTCTAGCGTATTAGCAGAGCGTTAGATATAGTATTTTTTGCTTCAATTTTACACTAGATATTTACTTGCCCAGCCACTCGGCTACCGCTTTAGCCACTCTCCGTTCTGTCCGAGGAAATCATGGTCGCTGTGGCATAGAAACGGGGTTTGCGCTAAAATGTTGTCAAATGGCACAATTCGGCACGGCACAAAAAATCGTAATCGTAGAAGACAACTACGCTCTGTCTGATATTTACAAGACGCGGCTGGAGATGCTGGGCTATACCGTGTTCACAGCCTATGATGGCGTGCAAGCCTTGTCGGTTATAGAAAAAGAGCTGCCTGATCTGGTGCTGCTTGATCTGATGGTACCAAAGATCGCGGGCGACCAAGTGCTGGAGCGCATGCGCGAATCTGACTGGGGTAAGCACATAAAAGTCATGATTATATCCAATCTCAACGAAGCCGAGGCACCGGCCGGTCTGCGCAATCTAGGCATTGAGGGCTATGCCGTCAAGGCAAACTTGAACAACGACCAACTGGATAAACTAGTCGAGGTAATCCTAAAACCAGCCGGCCAAGTAGAGGATGTGGTCCTGGCCCATACCGAAAAACCGGAAATCGCGCATGCCGAACCATCACCACCGCCAGATATCCAAGCAGCTGATCCGCTGAGCGGCACCAGCTTGCAAACAAATACTAATGACACCGCTATCCAGCCACCCGCGTCAGACGAATATATAGATACCGCGGAGCCGGCCAGCAGTCCTGCTAGCACGGCAGCTGACCAAGCCGATCCTCTAGCCTACTCCGAGCCTGCGGACACCTTTGCCGCTCCGGAGCCGGCCAGCCCAGAGCTCAGTCCAGATACGTACTCGGATCAACCCAGTACCGATACTCCCCCGGAGCAAGAAAACGAAGCCCCCGCGGAGATCCCGCCTGAAGACCAGGCCCTTTAGGTCAAACTCTCTCTAGAAATTACTATTTTGCTTTATTGAGCACACAGTGCCGTATCTTATCATTATATCAAAGTTCTTATGTTTTGTCAACCCGTAGGTGGACTTTCGAGTTGCCTGCCCCTCTAAGGCGCAGGCCCGGTCCGCCTAAAGGCAGGGTCTCGAAAGCTCACTTCCGGGTCAAGTCATCGCGCGCGGAAGCTGCGCAAAGCGTCTTGCAATATCTTGTCGTTAGGACGAATATTATGGTCCTCGTAGTAGAAGAAGTAATTGTGCTCGCCAACTCGGGCGGCAATTCCGCCCTCTGCCGTACCGGTACCGACGGTCTGGTTGGCTTCTACGGGATCACACATAAATAAAATATTCTCCCATTTAGCCTCAACAGGAGCATTGGTGGTCCTGTTAAACGCCTGGGTATCCTTGGCAAAGTTGGCGCAGTTCTCGGAGATATTGCCAAGATTAAATTTATTTTCGTTGACTATTAGTGGCTGTACTCGTGTGATTTTGTAAGACGACGGCAGGATGTCTATATGCAATAGCAAGCGGCGGTTGTCCTCGCCCTGTTTGGTCGAACGCCATTCGTAGAAGTTAGCATAGTGCGCCTGGACACGATTAACTTGTTCCCAGTCGACCGGGAGCTCCATCGTAAATAGCGGCTCGTTAATCTGCGTAACTTCGTCTTTGTCTTCGGTAACTTCCGTCACTATTGGGACGGTAGTCTTTTCGTCGGTGCCGGTAGTCAGGTCCTTATGTAGAATCAAGGCAACGACAATTAGAGCTACCCCCAGGACTATTGCGACTTGCAATAAGACCTTGGGGTTTTTGGGTCGGCGGGTTCGTTTCCCATGCTGATACATAATGCTTACGTTTCATTTTAACGCACCTCCTCTGTAACGGCTAGTTAGTCCAGCGTACCAATGGCAATCAGCAAAAGTAGGATCGTGCCGAAGATGATGCGATAGTAGGCAAAAATCTTAAAATCGTGCTTGGACACGTAGCGCAGCAGCCAGCCAATAACAACCAGCGCTGTGACAAACGAAGCAACGATACCAGCGATGAGCGCGGGAGTACTGCCGTCTACGGTAGATATATCGTCAGTCATGAGCTTGTAGATGCCGGCAAACAAGAGAATGGGTATACCAAGGTAAAACGAAAAGGCCGTGGCTGTTACCCTGTCCACGCCCGAAAGCACACCGCCCATGATAGTGGCTCCCGAGCGCGACACGCCCGGAATTAATGCCAATACCTGGTAAAGGCCGATTTGGACGGCTTGTTTTATAGTCAGCTTGTCAAACTGGGCGTCCGCTTTGGCGGGTGGTACCTGATAGTAGGTTTCTATCAGCCAGATAATTATACCGCCCAGGATGAGGGCGATGGCAACGGTGAGGGATATGGCATAGGCTTCAATCTGGGCGTCAAACAGCAAACCGAATATGCCGGCTGGAATAGTAGCGACGACCCATATCAGCCGCGCGACGCTTCTGGCTGATATG
>CAYWFI010000017.1:1606-14303 GCA_964458165.1 uncultured Candidatus Saccharibacteria bacterium | reverse complement strand
TTTGATGCAGCGCTGACGCGCTGCATTTTTGTTGCTAAGGTATTGAGAGATTACGCAAAAGTTGACAAAGTATTGACAAGTATGATATAATAATAGGATAGGGTGTTATAACCTCAACAGAGGTGATACACTAGTATCGGTTATGGCAGCGAGTTTTTACTTCTACGACCTAGAGACTAGCGGAATCCGTGCCGCCCATAGCCGGATTATGCAGTTTGCCGGGCAGCGCACTGACATGCAGTTAAAACCTCTGGCCGAGCCTGATAATCTGTTTATTAAACTGACTGACGACGTTCTGCCTGATCCTGACGCTATACTTATAACCGGTATCACCCCGCAAAAAACCCGGGCCGATGGTGTCACTGAGGCTGAATTCCTGCGCCATTTTACTGAGCATATCGCTGTACCCGGAACAATATTCACGGGCTTCAACAACGTTCGTTTTGACGACGAATTCCTGCGCTACACACACTACCGCAATTTTTATGACGCCTATGAATGGTCTTGGCGGGATGGCCGGTCGCGCTGGGATGTGCTCGATGTAGTGCGGATGACCAGAGCGCTTAGGCCTGAGGGAATTGAATGGCCATTCGCCAGCGACGGACGGCCCAGCAACCAGCTAGGGCTCTTATCTGCCATTAACAAACTCGACCATGCTAACGCGCATGATGCCCTGAGTGATGTCAATGCTACTATCGCCGTAGCCCGTCTGATCTATAACAAACAACAGCGCCTGTTCGAGTACCTGCTCAAAATGCGTGACAAAAGAGAAGTCGCCGTGCTCGCGCGAGCTGGCCAGCCATTCGTGTATAGCAGTGGCAAATACCCCAGTGCCTACCAAAAAACAACTGTCGTGACCTCTTTGGGCGAGCATCCGGGCAAGCAAGGTGTGCTGGTGTATGACCTGCGCCGCGACCCCGAAGAGATCATGCATCTGTCGCCGGCTGAACTAGCCGTCGCCTGGCGCGAGCGAGTAGAGGACGAGACTAAACGCTTTCCGGTTAAAACACTGCAGTTCAACCGCTGCCCGGCGGTAGCGCCGCTTAGCGTGCTAGACAGCACCAGCTCGGAGCGGCTGGCGGTCGATATGGGTGTCGTAGAGGCGAATGCGAAGAAACTCGGCAAACACCCCAAACTCTATACAAACCTACTGGCAGCACTAAAAATCATGGACAAACAGCAACAGGCAAGCTTTCTGACTGACCGGCAAGAAGTGGACGGCCAGCTGTACGACGGCTTTTTTGACGATCAAGACCGCACCGCGATGTCAGTTGTGCGGGCAGCCGAGTCCGACGAGGTTGGCTCACTAGAGTTAGAGTTTCAGGATCACCGGCTTAAGGAGCTGTTGCCGCTATACAAGGCCCGCAATTTCCCCGACACGCTCAGTAGCGAAGAACGTGAATCGTGGGATGCCTACCGTACCCAAAAACTACTGGGCGGCGGCGAAAAAAGCTTGGCCAGCCAGTACTTCAACCGCCTAGGCGAGCTGGCCGACCGCCCAAACCCAAGCGCTCAGGAACAATACCTGCTGACCGAACTGCAGCTTTACGGCGAGAGCATTCTACCCGACCCCGAAGCGTAAGTTCTTTACAGGGGCTGCCCCTATGATAGATATAGCTAAAGTGCCATGAGGGTGAACATCATCTGCTTAATTTTGCGCCGCATCAGCCGCGTCTGCAGATATGAAGCAGTGCTGACGACCAGCAGAACAGAAAGCGCTATCAGCAAAATCTGGTTGAAGTCTAGTTGTATTGAAGTACCCGGGACTATGCCCAGAACGATGAATTGAAGCATCTGCTACCACCTCACACGTCCCGCACTGTCGCACCCGAACTAGCCTAAGCGCGGAATCCGTGTATTGTTAATTTAGGTGGATTTTATTACAAATTAGCTAACAAGTCAATAATATTATATTAAGCTTATGGCTTTTTCTTTTTGAACAAGTCGGCAAACTTGCCAAACCGATCACGGTTGACCAAAAACACAAACAGGCTGAAAGTTATAACGATAACCGCGCCTCCCCCTATAAGACGATTGCCGGACCAGAACAACAGGACAATACCTACACTGACAAGCAATACGGCCAGTACATCGTACGTATGCCGCACCCACGGCGTTGGTGGGAACAGCCATTTCTTGAAACTGACGCCGTGGTGCTTGGCGGTCTCTAGCCAGCGTTCGGCCCAGTCGTGATTTACAGCCAAGAGTCCCAATCCCAGCAGGAATAACGGAATACCGCCCGGTCCCGGCAGCCAGCCGAATAAAATTACGCCGATAAAACACAAAACCGCCAAAGTATCAAAAACAATAATCTTACCGTAACGTTTGAGTTTGTTCATCGTGCTACCAGTATATCAGCCCTATGCCTGCTATGCAGACGGCTCTAAAGGGGCTGGAAAAAACTTACAATATCAAGTATAATCCTTGCGTCCAAGAAGACTTTTTAAGGAGGCCTGGTTTGGCAGAGTTCATTGTTGTTAAGGGCGCGCGCGAGCATAATCTAAAGGATGTGGATCTCCAGATCCCTCGTGAAAAGCTGGTAGTTATTACGGGCCTAAGCGGCTCGGGCAAGTCGTCTCTTGCCTTTGATACGATTTATGCCGAGGGCCAACGCCGCTATGTCGAAAGCCTTAGTTCCTATGCCCGCCAGTTCTTAGGCATTATGGAAAAGCCCGATGTCGACCAGATAGACGGCCTGTCGCCTGCTATCTCTATCGACCAAAAATCCACCAGCCGCAACCCGCGCAGCACAGTGGCTACCGTTACGGAGATCTATGACTATTTGCGCCTGCTATATGCCCGCATTGGCACGCCTCATTGCCCGATTTGCGCTAAACCAGTGACGCGCCAGACGACCCAAAACATTATCGAGCAGATCATCAAGCTGCCAGCCAGCGCTAAGTTGATTGTGCTGGCACCGGTGGTTATAGATAAAAAGGGTGCCTTTGAGCATGTCCCCGAACAGTTTATGCGCCTAGGCTTTGCCCGGGCCCGGGTAGACGGTGTGATTTACGCGCTGGACGAGTTCCCGGATCTGGACAAAAATTACAAACACACAATCGAGATCGTAGTGGACCGGCTTGTTAATGACGAGGCCAGCCGTACTCGTTTGGCCCAATCCGTCGAGCAAGCGCTGGACCTGGCTGATGGCAAGCTTAAGGTACATCACGCTGACACCAATGAAGACACTATTTATTCTTTGCGCTACGCGTGTGTCGACCACCCCGACGTGGTTATTCCGGAGCTCGAGCCGCGCACCTTTAGCTTTAACAGTCCGCATGGGGCCTGCCCGGTTTGTACGGGTCTAGGCAACCGGCTGGAGGTCGATCCTGACCTGGTTATTCCTAATGGACGGCTTACCATCGCCGAGGGAGCTATCCGGCCGTATAACCGTATCAATGTTGACGCCTGGTACATGAAGAAGATGCAAGCAGTTGCTGACGCATACGGGTTTAGCCTGCAGGTACCAACAGGAGAGTTGAAGTCTGATGATTTACAGCGCATTTTATACGGCACTGGCAATCAAACTTACAGTGTCTCACTGGGCACGGGACGCAGTTTTGAGACGACTTACGAGGGCGTCATTCCTAACCTGGAGCGACGGCATAAAGAGACCGACAGCGATTTTATCCGCCGCGATATTGAGCGCTTCATGCAAGAGCGCCCCTGCGCCGTCTGCAAAGGCCGCCGGCTCAAGCCCGAAGTCCTGGCTATAACTATAAACGAACTGTCGATTATGGACATCTGTGAATTGTCAATTGACGATGCTATCGATACCTTTAAACACATCAAACTGAACGACAAGCAAAAACACATTGCCGAACAGGTGTTCAAAGAAATCAACGCCCGGCTCAAGTTCATGCAAGACGTTGGTCTTAATTACCTTAGTCTTGCCCGCAGCGCGGTTAGTTTGAGCGGCGGCGAGGCTCAGCGCATCCGGCTGGCCACGCAAATCGGCTCGGGTCTGATGGGCGTGCTGTACGTGCTTGATGAACCCAGTATCGGTCTGCATCAACGTGATAACGAACGACTGATTAAGACTCTCAAGCACTTGCGTGACCTCGGTAACACCGTTATTGTGGTCGAGCATGATGAGGACACCATCCGCACCGCCGACTTTTTGGTAGACATTGGTCCGGGTGCTGGCGTGCATGGCGGCCGTATCGTGGCTACTGGCCTGCCGGATGAGGTCGCCAACAATCCAGAGAGTATTACCGGCAAGTATTTACGCGGCGAAGAATCAATCCCGGTGCCAGTCAAGCGCCGCAAGGGCAACGGCAAACTTATCAGTATAAAAGGCGCGCGCGAAAACAATCTTAAAAGCGTTGATGTTGATATTCCGTTGGGGCAATTGGTAGTTGTCAGCGGCGTCAGCGGCAGCGGCAAATCAAGCTTGATAAACGACATCTTGGCCAAAGAGCTGCAAGCCCGCCTGATGCGTGCCAACGTAGTGCCGGGCAAACACGACGACATCGAAGGCATTAAGGAACTTGATAAAGCCATTGTCATCGACCAATCGCCCATTGGCCGTACGCCGCGCAGTAACCCCGCTACGTATACCGGCTTATTTACGCCTATCCGCGAGCTGTTTGCCAGCACGCCTGAGGCCAAAATCCGCGGTTACAAAGCCGGGCGGTTTAGTTTTAACGTCAAGGGCGGACGATGCGAAAACTGCTCTGGAGACGGCATCATCAAGATAGAAATGCATTTCTTGCCGGATGTCTATGTGCCCTGCGAGGTTTGTCACGGCAAGCGCTACAACCGCGAGGCGTTGGAGATTCATTATCGAGGCAAGACTATCAGTGACGTGCTGGAAATGACGGTCGAACAAGCCTTGGCATTCTTTGAGAATATGCCGACAATCGCGAAAAAGTTGCAAACACTAGTAGACGTGGGCCTGGGCTACATTGGGCTTGGTCAGCCCGCTACAACGCTCAGCGGCGGCGAAGCCCAGCGTATAAAATTGGCTAGCGAACTAAGCCGCCGCGCTACTGGCCGAACCCTGTATATCCTGGACGAGCCGACCACAGGCTTGCACATGGCCGATGTCAAGAAACTGCTCGAGGTGCTGCACGCGCTGGTAGATACCGGCAACTCTATGGTTATAATCGAGCATAATCTGGACGTGATTAAGTCTGCCGACTGGCTGATAGATATGGGGCCAGAGGGCGGTGATAAAGGCGGCACGATTGTGACCACTGGCACGCCGGAACAAGTCACAAAAGTAGCCGCCAGCCACACCGCCCACTTCCTGAAAAAGATACTTTAGCCAGCCGTAGGATAACTACCAATTCTTCTTATTATACATTATATCACACTTGTCAAGAAAAAGCAATATCTACCCCTTTAAGTAAGCTTTCTAACCTCTAAACTCTAACATCTAGTCTCTGGCCTTAAGCCTGTACGTCTTCTTCGATATCTTGGGCGATTTCTTTCAGTTCTTCTTGTATTTCTTTGGTTTCGCGTAGTTCTTGTTTGGACTTGTGCTTTGAACGTAGTCGTAAAAAGTGATAAATTGCCGGTCCGAACGCTAAAACGGTCGTGACACCAATTGCAATCAACAGGTATTTTTCTAAGTCCTCTACGCGCTCGCCCAAGACACTTGCCAGCAGATAGCCTGTCATTGTAACGCCGACACCCCAAATGAACGCGCCAATGATATTAAAAAACATAAACCGCCGCCGCGGCATATGTCCGACGCCAGCCACCAGCGGGGCAAACGTCCGCACGATAGGTACGAACCGCGCCAGAATGATAGTCTTGCCGCCGTGCTTTTCGTAGAACTTACCGGCCCGTACCAGGTGTTCGGGGTCGAAGAGGAAGCTTTCTTTCTTGCGGAACACGCGCTTGCCGCTGCGCTTGCCGATTTCGTAACCAACGTTATCGCCAACAACGGCCGCGACTACAATAACAATGAGCAGCGGGATAAGCGGAATTCGCCCGGTAGCGGCAAAGGATCCGGCCAGCAGCAGGGTGGTGTCGCCGCCCGGCAACAAGATACCAATTAGTAAACCACTCTCGGCAAAAACCACAAACCCGACTGCAATCAGACCAATCAGTCCGCCGTTACGTATCAAGTTTTCAAAGTAACCCATATCCGATCCAGTATAGCGCTTTTGCCGCTGCTGAGCATAATTAATCTGCTATACATGCTTTCCGCGTTTTCACATCGTTCCAGGTTGCGGCCTGACCGAGCTGATGGCTGTTTTGTCTGGCCGAGGCGTAGCCGTAGTTACGTCAAGGACAGAAAAACTGACAGTAGCCGGTCGGATGTGGGCTGGGACGGTGATGAAAGCGTGGAAAGCGTGTATAATAGATCTGACACTAAAGAGAGGGATTACCAATGAGCAGCGACACTATTACGCTGAAACTGACCGAGCGGAAAGAACTAGGAAAGGCTGTCAAAGCCCTGCGCCGGGCGGGGGTTGTACCGGCAAATATTTATGAACGCGGCAAGGAGTCTCAGGCCGTTAGCGCCCAGCTTATAGAAATTACCAAGGTGTATGGCCAAGCCGGCAAACACCATCCGGTAGAGTTGCTGGTGGGCAGCCAGAAGCACCTGGCTATGATCAAGGATGTAGATATAGATCCGGTCAAGAATACATTGCGCCACGTTGGGTTTCACGCGGTAAACAAGAACGAGACAGTTGAAGCCGAAGTGCCGGTTAAAATCGAGGGCGAAATCCCGGCTGAGAAAATAAGCCTGCTGGTACTGCAGAACCTGGATACCGTTATGGTAGAAGCTCTGCCCGCTAATCTGCCGGACGAACTGTTTGTGCCGGGCGAAAAGCTAGCGGCAGCTGGCGACAAAGTAACCGTTGCTGATATTAAAGTACCAAAGGATGTTGTTATCCTAACCGATCCGGAAACAATGGTAGCTGATGTCCAGGTGCCAAAAGACCAAATTGCCGAAGCCGATGCCGCACTCGAAGAAGCCAAGGAGGCTAGTGAATCCGCCGCGAGCGAAGAGGCCGAGCAGGGCACCGACGACACAACAACCGAATCAGAAGAAAAACCCGCGGAATAGTAAATTGATACTTTAGCTATTCTTCCAAAAACCCACCGGATTGGTGCTGCCAGAGCCTGGCATAGACGCCGTTTTTGTAGATCAGATCCTTGTGACTGCCTTCTTCTACGATTTTACCGTTGTCCATTACCAGGATGCGGTCCATCTTTTGAATGGTGCTGAGGCGGTGGGCTATGACAATGGCCGTACGGCCTTGCATAAGCTTCCAGAGCGCGTCTTGGATCAGCCCCTCGCTCTCAGAATCGAGCGCGCTGGTGGCTTCATCCAATACTAAAATCGGCGCGTTTTTGAGCATAGCTCGAGCAATGGCTACGCGTTGGCGCTGACCGCCGCTTAATTTAATGCCGCGTTCCCCAACCAAGGTATCGTAGCCTTTGGGTAATTTCTCTATAAATTCGGCAGCATTTGCCTGCTTGGCGACGGCGCGGATTTCTTTTGTAGATGCTTTGGGGTTGCTATAACCAATGTTCTCGGCAATGGTTCTGTGAAACAAAAGCGGTTCTTGCGGTACATACGCAATTGTGTGTCGGAGATCGTTTTGCCTGACGTTTCTGATGTCTTGACCATCGATTGCAATCACACCGTCTTGCACATCAGAAAACCGCAGAAGTAGACGGGTAAGCGTGGTCTTGCCTGACCCGGAATGCCCGACCAGCCCGATTTTTTCACCTGGTTTTATACGCACGTTCAGGTTGTCGAAAATAATGTTCGACGCGTCTTTGTGGCGGAAGACGACATCGCTAAACCGCACTGCGCCACGTGACATAATCGATTTTTCAGGTATTACGGGGTCGATGACTTCGGGCGGTGTGTTAAGTATTTCGACCATCTCGGAAGCGTCCCCAATCGCGCGATTGTAGCTACGTAAGCCCTGATTACTAAACATAAACAATTGGCTAACGATAGTGCCAGTGTAGTTGAATATAAGGAAAGCTGTAGCGACATCGGCATCAAAACTCACTACGCTGATAATGGCAGCAACCAGTGATCCGATTGTTATAACACTGGTCATGCTTGTGAAGTACACCATCTGAATTTGATTTTTGTGCATCAAATTCATAAGTGTGCTGCGCGTTTGCTCGGTAACTTTTGCAAACCGACGCAGCTCGTAATTGTCGGTTGCAAAACTTTTTATAGCCATTGCGTTTGTTACAGAATCCGCGAGATAGCCTGTCTGTTTGCTCTCGGCCGAGGCGTGTTTGCCGCCCGCTGTACGGACTGGTGTTGATATAAAGTAAGTGGCAATTATGTAGACTATAGAGAATACTACTAGTCCTACAGCAAACAGAGGCGCGCGACTGGCAAGTATCGCTGCCGATGCTACTATGGTTGCGAACAACGGAATAATACCGTAAAAAGTCGTGTCGGCTATACGTATATAGCTACTGATGAGCTTGTTATTCTGGGATACTAATGACCCGGCAAAATTATTTGCATGAAAATCCGCGCTTTGTTCGATAAGGTGGCTATAAACATGCTGCGCGAGATCACGGGTCATCTTGCCTTCGAGCCGCCAAACGACAGCATCAACAAGCCGCCAAAAAATCAACCCGGCAGAAAACACCACGACGATGTACAGCATAATCTCGCTGCCAAAACTCTCCCATGGCTGGTCTGCCGTAAAATCACCTGTGCCCAGCCTATCAAGCACACCTGCCAAAATGAGCGGTGAGACAACACTGTTTGAAAGCTGTGCGACCGGAACAGACAGGCCAATAAGCGCCAGACTAAGTTTGTAGCGCCTGACCAGGCTCCAATAAAAACTTAGGACTTCTTTTGCGTTTTGTTTGCTTTTTGGCGACATAACAACAGCTCCTCCTTGGCAGCTGTGCGTTAAAGTAATAAAAGCCTGTCATTAATATTAATGGAAGTGTTTGTTTACGCACGAATCATTACTTGCCCCGACTCGCTAGGTTTTGTGTACGCCTCATTAGTAATAAATGTAGACACTCAGTATAGCTCATAACCCTTACGGATGACAACAGCAAATATTTATTATATACTTGTTTATTGATGGACAAGATAATTCTATACTACAGATTCGTACCGGTAGCGGATCCGGATACGGCTATGTTTTGGCAGCGTGCTTTATGCGAAAGGCTTGGACTGAAAGGCCGTATTCTCATTAGCCCGCACGGTATCAACGGTACCTTAGGCGGTAATATGCAGGCGCTGAAAGCATACGTCAAAGAAATGAATACTCACCCCAAGTTCAAAGGTATAACTTACAAATGGAGCGATGGCGGGCAGGAACATTTTCCAAAACTCAAGGTAAAGGTCAAGCCCGAAATCGTAGCTTTTAACGCGGCCGACGAGCTGGTTGTTGGCGAACATGGTATCGAAAACGGCGGTAAGCATCTCAAGCCTGCGGCACTACACAAGCTGATGGAAGAAAAAGGCGATGAAGTTATATTTTATGACGGTCGCAATATGTACGAAGCCCAGATAGGGCGGTTCAAGAACGCGATTATTCCCGGTACTACCACCAGCCGGGATTTTATAAAAGATATTGAAGAGGGCGAGATATCTAAACACAAGGACCGTCCTATCGTAACCTACTGTACCGGCGGCATCCGCTGTGAGATCTTGAGCGTACTGATGAGGAATCGTGGCTACGAGGAGGTCTATCAGCTAGACGGCGGCATAGTGAAGTACGGCGAAAAATACGGCGATAAAGGATACTGGGAAGGCAAGCTATTCGTGTTCGATAACCGTATGCAGATGGGTTTTAGCGACCATGCTAAAGATATAGCCGAATGCGAAAAATGCGGTGCCGCAACCAGCAACCAGATTAACAGTACTAACATCCGTCGTGAGCTTCACGTTGTCTGCAAGAACTGCGTGCCAAAAATAGTCGTAGAAACTTAGGCTGCCATATGGCAACAAAAGCACCGAATAAAAAACTACAAGAATTACCAAAAACTCCCGGAGTGTATTTTCATAAAAACAAAAAAGGCGAGATTATTTATGTCGGTAAAGCGGCGGTGCTGCGCAATCGAGTGCGCCAATATTTTCAAACCAGCCGTTACCGGGACCCCAAAACCGAAGTACTTATCAGTGAGATAGCCGATGTGGACTGGGTGGAAGTGGATAGTGAAATCGAGGCCCTGTTTTTGGAAGCCGAGATGATCCGCCGCTATATGCCCAAGTACAACATTCTGCTGCGCGACGACAAGTCTATGACGTACATCCGGATTGATTACGATAGTGACTATCCGACTGTGACCACCACTCGCCGGCCGCTGGATGATAAGGCGCGTTATTATGGGCCGTATGTCAGCGCATTTTCAATCCGCCAGGCATTAAAGATACTGCGCCGTATATTCCCGTTTGCGACAACCAAAAAAACCGGACAGAAACGAGCTACGTTGCATTATCACCTGGGCCTTGACCCGGGGCTTGAAGAAGGCCGGACGACGTTAAACGAATACCGGGCTAATCTGCGCAAACTAATCGCCGTTATTAAGGGTAAGCGGACCCAGGTAATACGTGAACTTGAACGGGATATGAAAGCGGCATCCAAGGCTCAGGATTTTGAGGCGGCGGCGCGTTTACGGAACCAAGTGTTCTCGTTGCAGAATCTGCACAAACAGGTTTTATTTAGTGACAAGGAAAATCTGGATCTCAGCCGTGACCACGCGCTTAACGACCTGACAGAACTGCTTGGCCTGGACAAGGCTCCAAGACGTATTGAAGGTTATGATATATCGCATATGTCCGGTACTGACACGGTAGCCAGTATGGTGGTGTTTACTAACGGAGTATCAGACAAGGGCGCTTACCGAAAGTTCAAGATGCGATTGCCCGGTAACGACGATTTTGCTCATATGCAAGAAGTCTTAACTCGTCGCCTGAGTGATAAAAACCATAAAGCGTGGCCTATACCGGATTTGTTCTTGATAGACGGCGGCAAGGGGCAGCTTGGAAGCGTAATTGCAATATTGTCGCAAAAAGATATTAAACGTCCTGTTATTGGTTTAGCAAAGCAGTTCGAAGAAGTTATTATCAAAAAAGATTGGCCATATTTGCAACTATATCGCAAAAAGCTCGAAGAACTAAAGGGCACTGTATTAGAAAACGACGAATTCCTAACCGTACGGCTGCCGCAGAGTTCGCATATCGTCAAATTATTGCAGCGCATTCGTGACGAAAGCCACCGTTTTGCTGTTAGTTACCACAGTACACTTAAGACAAAACGTCAGACCAGCAGCCTGCTAGACGACATCCCATCCGTCGGTCCGGCTACGCGCAAAAAGCTGCTAAAAACATTTGGCAGCGTAAAGGGCATAGAACAGGCTCGCAAAGATGAGTTAATACATGTTGTTGGCGAGAAAAAGGCAACCATTCTTCGCCAGTACTTGCGTGCTGAGCGCAAAGATACTATATAATCAGGCGAGCTATGACAGATTTTTTTGAGGCAGATTTTTTTATTGGTAATCGACAGAAGCTGCAGGCGGACACTGGCTCTGAACTGATCGTGCTGGCTGCCAACGGCTTGCTGCAGCGCAGCGCTGATACGACCTTTCCGTTTCGGCAAGACAGCAACTTTTGGTATGTAACAGGCGTTGAGCAGCCGGATTACGTGCTTGTAATGAACGGTAACAGTACTTTTTTGATTGCGCCAAAGCGCGGTGAACACCGGGACTTATGGGACGGCGCGGTGGATAAGCAGGGCGTGAAAGACCGCTCTGGAATCAGCGAAATCGAGGAGTACCATGATGGTTGGAACCGATTGGATCGTCTCATAAAAAAATATAGAAAAGTCCACACTATAACCCCTGCCGAACCGTATTTTGAACATTTTGGTTTTTATGCCAATCCGGCCCGGGGTACGTTATTGGCGGCGCTTGCCAAGCACCGCAAACTAGAGCAGGTTGATATACGGAAGCACATCGCCCGGCTACGCCAATTCAAGCAGGCACCGGAACTAGAGGCGCTGCAATCAGCTATTACTATCACTGCCAAATCACTGCGAACAATCCAGAAGAGGCTTGGCTCCTATCGCTATGAGTACGAGGTAGTTGCCGATCTGACACGCGAATTTATCCGCCAGGGCGCTACCGGCCACGCCTATCAGCCAATTGTTGCCTGCGGCCAGAATGCCGCGACCATCCACTATATAGAGAACAATCATCCGATGACACCAGGGCATATGCTGCTGCTCGATGTTGGCGCGGAGGCGCAAAACTACAGTGCTGATATTACGCGTACCTACAGCCTTTCGGAGCCGTCTAAGCGCCAACAACAGGTCCATGATGCTGTCCGTCAGGTCCATGCCGCGGCGCTGGAGTTATTGAAACCCGGCATCAACATGCGTAAGTATGAGACAGAGGTTGATATCATCATGGCCAAACAGCTCAAGAAACTCAAACTGCTTGATGATATTACCGACAAAAAGAAGCTCAAAAAATATTACCCGCACTTAACATCGCATTTTCTGGGTTTAGACACTCATGACGCCGCCGATTATGATATGCCGCTGGGGGCTGGGATGGTACTGACGGTAGAACCAGGAATCTATATACCGGAAGAGGGCATAGGCATACGCATAGAAGACGATGTGCTGATAACTGGCAAAGGCCCGCAGGTCTTAAGCGCTGGCCTGTCTAATAATTTGCTTTAGAGAACCTGACAGCACCTTTGCAGCTGACCCACCTGCGCTTTTTGTAA
>CAYWFI010000017.1:0-1596 GCA_964458165.1 uncultured Candidatus Saccharibacteria bacterium | reverse complement strand
CGCGAACGTCGCTTCCATGGTTTTTAAAACCGTAAACAATCTGACTGACGTGCATTTTTTGTAAGAACAGGGTGAGCAAGCGCCACAGGCCGCGCCCCGCGCGCCTGTAAAGCGCCCTGTTCTTACAAAAAGCGCAGGTGGGTCAGTCCTAGGGTGGTTATGTTAAAATAGAATTAAATGAAACATCCCTTGAGCCGGTTTTTGGTAAGGTGGTTTGTGTGTTCTTTGGGACTTTGGATTGCGGCTGGCTTCTTGGGCGGCAGCATCACATACGAAGATTCTTTGGGTATCATTGTAATCTCGGGGCTTATACTAGCTATCATAAACACGATTATCAGACCGCTCGTTGTGCTGCTTAGTCTGCCAGCGATACTGTTTAGTCTTGGTTTGTTTATGATTGTGGTCAACGGACTCATGGTGTCGATTGCCAGCTATCTGTATAAACCGCTTGAAATCACAAGTTTTATCGCGGCAATGCTAGCAGGTGTTATAATAGGTCTAGTCAATTATTTAGTAACTGCAATCATCGAGGAAGTTTAATGACGATAGCTAATTATGTAACCCTGGTTTCGAGCGTAATTCTAACGATTTTGATCTTGATGCAAACACGAGGCGCATCCTTAGGCGCAGGTCTGGGCGGCGGCGGCGAGGTAAATACGGTACGCCGTGGGTCGGATAGAAGTCTGCATAATATCACTATTTTTTTCGTTACTGTGTTCTCGTTATCGCTGATGGCGAATATCGTGCAGCTTTAGCAGACTAAAAGGCAAAGATAAGGGTGGACTTCAATTCATAAATGATAAATCGTAGCACAAAACTCAGGTGGCGCCGCAAGGTTAGGCACCGCCAACGCCAAATTGAAGACATTGGTTCAGGGGCAGAAGAAAGCCTGGACAAGCATTTTTTTCGGCGGCTGGGGCGTTTGTACGAAGTCCGTAGATTCATAGCAAGCTGGGTATTATTGTTGATAGTTATCATCGGCGGGGTCGTTGTTCAGACCCGGGCGCTCGGTAGTTATTATCTCAAGACCGTACCGGTTGCCGGCGGGATATACAGCGAGGGTATTATTGGTTCGTATACCAACGCCAACCCTATATATGCATCCAACGAAGTAGACGTAACTGTTTCGCGGCTTATATTCCCTGGATTATTGACCAATGATCATAATAATAATCTGGTCGGTGACTTAGCCGGCAGCTGGACAGTCGACGATACCGGCAAGATCTACACCGTGAACCTGCGCCAGGGACTATATTGGCACGACGGCCAACCGCTAACGGCCGAAGATGTTGTTTTTACGTTCAAAGCCATCCAAAACCCCGATGCCCGGTCGCCGTATTTTTCCAGCTGGCAGGGCATTAAGGTAGCAGCAGTTGACGAGCGAACGGTTACTTTTACTTTGCCGAATATCCTGGCCTCGTTTCCGTATTCGTTGACCATTGGTATTATTCCGGTGCATAAGCTGCAAGACGTGTCTCCGGCTGACCTGCGAGGTTCTTTGTTTAACACGGTCGAGCCTGTTGGCAGCGGTCCGTTCAAATGGAAAGACGTGCAAGTATACGGCGACACGGCCGAAAACAGAGAGCAAAGAATCGC
>CAYWFI010000016.1:0-15234 GCA_964458165.1 uncultured Candidatus Saccharibacteria bacterium | reverse complement strand
GACGCGCTGCATTTTTGTTGCTAAGGTATTGAGAGATTACGTGATACTTGACAAACTATTGACAGGTGTGATATAATAGAAGGATAGAGAGAGTTATTGATAAGTTTACTTATCTTTAACCGAACGGGTTCTATTATGCCCGAAGGGGATAATGAGAAGATAGGGTGATGAATTATTTACCGCCAGAGATGGCGGTTTTTTGTTGACTTGGGGCAAAATATGGCGTACTATCTCGTGTTCGCCTGTTGCGCGAACAGAAAGAGGCTTTACATGAGCAAACATATCAAAACCAATCAAGCAAAGGACTATGATGCCGTCCGAGGAGGGTTTTCGGACATCCGCCTCTGGCCCGCTTACACCGTGTTAAGCTTGGCCGCTTTGGGTTTGGCACCGTTTATAGGACTGTTCCTGGCAACTATACTGATTGGAGCGCCACTGTTCGTACTTACTATTCGCGCGTCGGGTGTTACTAAGCACGATGCGACCACTCCCAAGCGCTGGCAAATACCTGTTCAAAGTCAGGTGTACAGCGCCATACGCGATGGCGACACCGCCTTCGACAAAAACAACGCCTTACTCCGTCGTAACATGAAGATAATCCAAGAGGACGAAAGAACGGCTAAGCATACCAAAATGCGAAAGCCTGTCCACCTGGCGTATCTGACAAAACAAGGTTAGGATAACGGTAATTCTTTAGGGGGAATATATGATAAGTAAGACGGCAAAATTTAAGAATGGTGGACCAAGGGAGAAGCTAAAAGCCAAGGGGCCGTCAACTTTGTCTGATTTTGAGTTGTTACAAGCGCTTATTGGCAGCGGCAACAAGCAATCAGATGTATCACAGATTGCGCGCGGTGTACTTAAGTTATTCAAACAGCACGGTGCTGATATCACCTACGAGCAGCTAGGGCAGATAAAGGGGCTTGGTCCGGCCAACATCACTGAGATTTTAGCCGCGCTCGAACTCAGCAAGCGCTATTTACTCGATCCGGATCAGCCTGTGATAGATTCGCCCGAAAAAGCCGTAGAACAGCTGGCCGACATCCGCGACAAAAAGCAGGAATACTTTGTCTGTCTCACGCTAGATGGTGCCAATCGGCTGATCGCCAAGCGCATTATAACCATTGGCACGCTCACTAGTTCACTCGTTCACCCGCGCGAAGTTTTTGCCGACGCCATCACCGACCGTGCCGCCAGCATAATAGTTGCCCATAACCACCCCAGCGGCAACTTGGTAGAGAGTGAAGCAGATAGAGCTGTCATCCATCGTCTTGAGGAGTCTGGCGATCTGCTCGGCATTTCAATCAAATACGGCGTAATAATCACGAAGCAATCCTACAAAATTGTAGAGTAAATTTGTCAACAGGGGTAGATCGGCTATAATTAGTATTAATGATCTTATCCGACTATCAAGCTAAGTATGTTGCACACGAGCTTGAGCGTGTGTATGCAAATGACGATGTGGCCAAGCTTTCTGGTCTTATGTTTGATGCCCAGATAACACCTACACCACATCAGATTGATGCAGCGCTTTTTGCGTTGAATTCACCGAATACCCGCGGCGTTATTATGGCCGACGAGGTTGGCCTCGGTAAGACAATAGAGGCTGGTATTGTCATCATGCAGTACTGGGCAGAGCGTAGGCGCAGGATTTTAATTGTGTCGCCATCGAGCCTTCGCCAACAGTGGGCGCAGGAGTTGCAAGAGAAGTTTAATCTGTTTGCTAATATTATTGATTCGAAATCCATAAAAAATAAACCTATCACTAAAGAGGGTATTTATATATGTTCTTATGAATTCGCCAACCGTAACGAAGCTAAGCTTACAACGGGATGGGATTTACTCATACTCGACGAGGCTCATAAGCTTCGCAACTTTTACTCCAACAAAAAGGGCGTGGCCAGCGCCATATCTGATATAGCCAAGGGCGCAACAAAATCACTTTTGCTGACTGCTACGCCGCTCCAAAACCGGCTGGAAGAATTATATGGACTAGTTGAGGTGGTTGATCCACATTACTTCCATACATTAGACGTGTTCAGGCAGCGCTATATAAAGACAGACCATCCGTACGCGCTAGATGATCTTCGTGCTCGCATGAGCAAAATCGCCAAACGTACATTGCGCTCCGAAGCCAAGAAGTACATAAAATACACCGACCGTATTGCACGTACGGTTACATTTACACCTAGTGGCGAAGAAAAGAAACTCTACGACCTCATCGATGATTATCTGCACCGTGACAAGCTTTACGCCTTTGCATCGTCACAACGCCATCTTGCGGCACTGATTATGCGTAAGCGTCTGGGTTCATCATCATTTGCAGTTGCTAGTACACTACGCAAAATTATCGCCCGCATGGAGGATGAGTATACCAACGGCAAGGTCCGTGACAACCGCGGCGGACTGGTAGAGTTCGATGATCTTACAGATGAAGAAATTGAGTACTACGAAACAACTGGCGAGATCGATGACATTTCGCTAGAGTCTGCCAAAGAGCGTGCCGAATTCCGGGCTGAAATTGACGAACTTATAAACTATGCCAAGCTTGCAGAATCAATCACGAGCAACGTGAAGGCCGAGCATCTGGTTGAGGCAATCAACCTGGGCTTCAAAACACTCGAAACAAAAGCGGCCAAAAAAGCCATCATATTCACCGAATCAACCCTTACTCAAGAGTACATTGCCAAGGTACTTGAACAACAAGGTTTTGCGGATAAATATATCTTATTCAATGGCAACAACAAGTTGCCAGATGCGACCAAAATATACAACGAGTGGAAGGCAAAGAATAAAGATACCGATCTTATCACCGGTATTGAATCTGCCGACAGGCGCAAGGCACTTATAGATAAGTTCAAAGAGGACGACATTCAAATTATGATTGCCACCGAAGCTGCCAGTGAAGGTATTAACTTGCAATTCTGTTCGATGTTAATCAACTATGACCTGCCTTGGAACCCACAGCGTGTCGAACAGCGCATTGGTCGTGTGCACCGCATGGGGCAAAAGTATGACGTAGTGGTGGTGAATTTCAGTAACGAAGGCAACACAGCAGAAAAGCGCATCTTGGATCTACTGGCAGATAAGTTCAGTCTGTTCAAGAGTACTTTTGGTGCCAGTAACGATGTGCTCGGTGCTATAGAGAATGGCATTGATTTCGAGCGGACAATCAGCGATATTCTAAACACCTGCCGGACTGACGATGAAATTAGCCAACGGTTTGAAGAGTTACAGGATAAGTTCAGGGATGAGATTGCCACCGAGCAGCATGCTGCTCGTGCTCGTATCTTTGATGGGCTTGATCCACACGTACAGGACCGCTTCCAGCGTTACAGCGAACAGGCTACGGAGGCTTTTAATAATTTTGAGCGTATGTTTATGGGGCTCACGCGCTACGAGCTGCGCAATTTAGCGAGTTTCGAGGACGAACATGTATTTACACTCAACTCCGCTCCAGCAAAAGACATAGAAACTGGCCTGTATTTTTACAAAACCGATCGTGTACCGCATGCCCGACGGTATAAATATGCCGGTGATTTGGCAGAATACGTCCGGAGCAATGCTAGGCAGGCAGATACTCCACCAGCAGAGCTTACTTTTAGCATTGGCGATTCCGACCGCGTAGCAAGTGTAGTCAAAAATCTTGCAGGCACAAGCGGTACTATGCTTGTCCAGCAAGTGACATTCCCGATGAAAGCTGGCACTACCGACATGAGTGAAAACTATATCATCGCCGCAGCCGAGACAACTGATGGCCGAACGCTTGATACAGAAATCTGCCACTCAATACTTGAGCTGGCCGTTACAAATACCGTACAACGAACAGTAGATACAGCAGATGGTCTTGCAGTATTCATGCAGCAGCAAATCGATGAACGCCACCAAGAGGTAAAGGGACGCAACACCGAAACATATCTGGACAAAAAGGACCTGCTTGAGCGTCAGTATAAGGACAAGATAGTAGAGTACGAGATGAAGGCAGATAAGCTAGAGAGCAAAATACGTGAACTGCAAAAACAAGAGCGTCAGGCTACAAATGCTAACGAACGGTTGAAGATCGCCAGCGAAGTCCAAGTCCTGCGTAAAAAAGTCCGCGCTCTCAACCGCGAGAAGTACGACCTGGAAGACAATATGGATGAAGAGATTAGCGAAAAAATAACCATGGCGCAGCAAGCAGCCGAAGGCACAGTAATAACCAAGGAGTTATTTAAGATCAACTTCCTCATTGTTTAAGCATAAGCATGTTTTGCAATGTAAATATTACATTTGCAATGAATCACTGACAGCAATATAATTACCATTATGGTAAATAAAACAGTTGACATAAACATGAGGTAGCGGGTATAATGATAGTAGACTTTGCGACCAAAAAGATCGAGAGTGCCGTCAATAGTGCAAATGCCGACGACATGACCGAACTTGAGCGAATCATTCGCCGCAAAAAAGCACCTTGTACTGCCGATGAAGTACTCGAGACTCTCGATGCCTTAGCGGCCGCAGACACATTATTCGACCTGCCGGAAATTCCATTCCACCCTCATCCTCTCAAGGGCAATCAAAAAGGCAGTTTCTCGGTCTGGATTAACAAGAAAGCTCGCATCATTTTCCGCCCTGATCATGCTGACGATCCAGCGTTCAGGATAGATAACCCTAAAACCATCAAGCGTATCGTAGTAGACGAACTATGTATCGACTATCACGGACACTAAAGGAGGCAACCATGGTTTACCAGCCACGCAAAGCTATTCATCCGGGACGCACTGTAGAACGCACCCTTGATGAACTTGGTATGACACAAAAACAACTTGCCGACAGAACTGGTTTATCAGAAAAACACATAAGCCAGATCGTCAATGGCGAAGCATCAATTACTGCAGATACAGCACTACTACTTGCCAACGCAATTGGCGGCACGGAGTCGTTCTGGAGCAATTTAGATAAAAACTACCGTGCAACGCTTGCTCGCATAGAGCAGGCGAAGCGCCTCGAGCAAGAACAAGAGTTGCTAGAACAATTCCCATACGCTCAACTCGTGACTCTCGGCAGGGTAGAAAAAACAAACGACAAGAGCGAAAAGGTCTTTAACCTCTGGAAATTTTTCGGAGTTAACTCACTCGGTCAAGTATCAACGACTGAAGCCGTAGCGTATAGGCGAGGATACGTCGATAACATCAAGCAAGGTTCACTTGCCGCATGGCTTCGCTGTGGCGAGCTGGATGCCGCACCGTTCCTAGCATGTGCGCCAGAATACGATTCATCAAAACTAAAAGATGTCTTGTTGCAAATCAGAAAGATTACTGCCGAGATGTCGGATAATTTCTTCAAAAAAACACAGGATCTATTGGCTTCTGCTGGTGTTGGGCTAGTAGCGGCAGCACACATAACTGGCACGAAAGCGAGCGGAGCTACACGCTGGATCAATGGCAGGCCAATCATCCAGCTTAGTGCATATGGCAAAGATGCCGACAGAATGTGGTTTACATTATTCCACGAAATTGGCCATGTTTTAAAACACGGCAAACGAGAACAATTTATCAGCTTCACTTCAGGAGTAAAATCTCCCGACGAGCAGGAAGCTGATGCTTTTGCTGCCGAAACACTCATTCCAAGCGGCGCTTATACAAAGTTCTTAACGGCTGGAGACTTTTCGGAATTGTCTATACGGAACTTTGCAAAACAGCAAGACATTCATACTGGTATCGTAGTAGGGCGCCTTAAGAACGATCGCATGCTACCATTTTCTGCAATGCATCATCTGCACGGGAAAATTGCAGTGAATGGAAGTGAGGAGTAATAAGATTATGCGCGTGTCTGAGTATTACGAACTGGGTAAGAATCAGGCATCGCTCGACTTTGTTGATGTTCAACTCGATACTGACATTCCACTTTTCATCGACCCTACGGCTCTATATGTGTTTGACAGTGAGTGGGGTAGAGAATGTGTGAGCCTGATACAGAATTACTTTTCGCTAGTACTTGAGCATATTGCAAATGGTGAAGACGCAAAAGCCCAAGCCCTACTGGCGGTATTGCGAGAGCCAAATGAAACAAGGCTCGGTTTCTCTGTCGACAAACCTCAGGGTCACGGGATGGGATCCGGCCTTGCAGAAAAAATGTGGCGTGCACTAAAAGATAGCGAAGCTGTCAGGAAGGGTATTGTCCAGGAACTGGAAGATACTGCTTTACTCATCGATGGCATAGCGAATGACGTCATTTCCGATATAGTCACAAATATTATTAGGTTGCCGCTAATTCGATACACTCAGCAAATGTGCGACTACTATGGTATCCCCACGGAGTCAGAAGTCGCATCTGGTCAGGTATGGGATCCTGTAGCGAAGAAATGGCTACAAACATTTGAACGGCTACCCGTCGTAAATCACAAACCTCTCATTCTAGTGCCCAAAACAATCGTCCGACACAACATTACTTACGACGCGCATAGCTATTACAACGTATATATTCTCAAGCACCTTGGCGATAAAGAGATGGCTGAGGGCTTTGTGCGTATTCTGAAAACAACCAAAGAAGAGCGGCCGCCCACAAAAGACCAACTTCGAGAAAAATTCGGCAGCCCTGGCAAAGAGCAGAACCGCAAATATACGCCGCTCCACCCCGAGGCACTTGAAGAATATCGCGAAGACAAGAAAGCAAACCCTAGAGAACCCCTCACGCAATACAGTATCGCCGAATCGCTAGAAGCACCTGCACCCGACTGGGATAAGCTATTATCTCGACTCGATGCAATTCCTGCTGGTAGGGATACCGCGCACGCCTACGAAGTGCTGGCAAAAGATGTTATGTCGGCACTATTTTATCCGTGGCTCACTAATCCCATTGCACAGACAAAAATCCACGATGGTAGAAAAATCATAGACATAACATTTGATAACGCCGCCATGGAGGGATTCTTCCACTGGGTGCGAGAGAATTACGGTGCGCCGCTTGTGATGATTGAGTGCAAAAACTATAGCCAAGACTTGGCGAACCCAGAGCTGGATCAAATGTCAGGCAGATTTGGAGCACGCCGCGGCTGGTTCGGTATTGTTGTATGCCGACAGTTTGAGAACAAGCCTCTCTTCATGCAGCGATGCAAAGACGTGGCGGGCGACGGTCGCGGATATATTATCGCACTGGATGACGATGACCTGCGCGCACTAATCGTATCCGCCAAAAGCACTACAAAACCAGAGAGACTCAATTTATTGCGCGAGCGATTTCAAGGGCTGATGTAGTATAATAGCAACAGATACACTACAGAGGGGAATAAGGTAGGCGGAAAATGGACGAACACGACACAGACATTCATGAGATAAGCGGCATATCACCAGAGTTTCGCACGCAGTTGGCGAAGCAGCTGGAGGAGCTGGTGCCAGAGGCAGTGGCTGACGGCAAGGTAGATGTAGTGAAGTTGAAAGAGCTACTGGCGGAGGACGCTGGCGATACGAACGAGCGGTTCGGGTTGTTTTGGCCGGGCAAGAAGCGTGCCATGCGTGCGGCGCAAGATAGCACCACAGCGACACTGAAGCCCGCCAAGGAACTCAGCAAAGATTGGGACTCCACACAGAATATCTTTATCGAGGGCGACAACCTCGAGGTGCTGAAGGTGCTGCAAAAGCAGTATCACAACGCTATCAAGATGATTTACATTGACCCGCCGTACAACACCGGCAAGGACTTCGTCTACCCCGACAACTTCCAGGAAGGCCTGCAAAACTACCTCGAGTTTAGCAAGCAAGTCGACGAAGGCAACAAAAAGGTGAGTACCAACACTGAAACCGCTGGCCGCTACCACAGCAACTGGCTGAACATGATGTACCCACGCCTCAAGCTAGCGCGGAATTTGCTGACGGATGACGGGGTGATTTTTGTTTCGATTGATGATGCAGAGCAGTCAAACCTAAAGAGACTGTGCGATGAAATCTTCGGGGAGGATAGTTTCATTGCGCAATGCGTAAGAAAGCGGAGAGACAGCCAGGCGAATCTATCTCAAAACATTTCTCCTATTCACGAATATGTATTAATTTATTCACGAAGAGGCGGCCCTGTCCTTCGCAGAATAAGGCCGAATATTAAAGAGACAGATTTTAAAAACCCTGATAACGATCCTCGCGGTCCATACGTTACGATGCCGTGCACAAATAAGGGGGGCACTAGATACAAGGTCACAACACCTACTGGGGTAATTATTGAAGAGGAGTGGCGGTTCAAGAAGGATACTTATGATAGGCTGCTGGCTGATAATAGATTGGTATTTCCGCGAGGCGGTGAAGGAAAACCTAGGTACAAGCTTTTTCTAAGCGAGAAGCTAGAAGAAGGTGTGCTGGCTAATACATGGCTGGATAATGTTGCATCAAACCAGATCGGCGGTCGTGAAGTCAAGAGAATATTCGACGATCGTGTTCTTTTCGATAATCCAAAGCCGACAGACTTAATTAAATGGTGTTCTCAGGTTGGCTCGGATATGAACAGTATCATACTCGATTTTTTCTCCGGATCCGGCACCACTGCTCATGCTGTTATGCAGCTCAACGCCGAAGATGGAGGTAGTCGCAAGCACATACAAGTACAACTACCCGAGCCTATCGAAGAAAACTCCGAAGCTTACAAAGCTGGCTACCATAAGATCAGCGACATTGCTCGCGAACGCATCGATCGTGCAGGCAATAAGATCAAGGCAGACTTTGCCGACAAACTTGCCGAGCGAGACACACCACTCGACATTGGCTACCGCACGTATCAACTAAGCGACACCAACTTCCGCAAATGGCAAAGCAGCGCCACAAACGACCTGGGTGAGTTACAGCTCCGCCTCGATGCCATGCGCGAAAGCGCCGACGACAATGCCAGCGAAGAAGATTTGCTGGTAGAAGTCATGCTGAAAATGGGCTTGCCACTGACCAGCCGCACCGCCAGCCGCGAAGTCGCTGAGCTCACTGTTCATCAAGTTGTACACGACGCCGACGACGAAGCTGCTGATGTGCAGCCGGTGTTCTATCTGAATGAACATATCAAACCAACCCTCGAACAACTCCGCGCTATCGTTACCGAACTGACCCCAAGTAAATTCGTAATCCTAGACGACGCATTCCAGGGCGACAACGAGCTAAAAACCAACCTTGTACAAACCTGCAAAAGCTACGATGTAGACCTCTGGACGGTGTGAAATGGACAACATATCTGAACCGGCAGAAGATCTACTCCAAGCACTAAAAAGAATTAAGAAAATAAAACGCGGGGCAGTTGAGTATATAGACAAGCGACGCGTACTAATTGACTACGGATACGATCAGAATGGCAAAGAGCTTGATCCGTTATTTGATGAGCTCAGGGAAAAGGGCTATATCAAAAAGGAAAGTGGAGCATATCGCTTACTGGCAAAAGCACTCAACCAAGCTCCAGGCCTTAACCATAGCGTAAACGTGTTTTCTGGCACATTTACACAAGCAAACATAGCAAATAACTCACCAAACGCTATGCAATCGATTGACCTTAGAAGCTACTCTGCAGAAATCCAGATGGAAGTTGAGAATCTTCAAGAGGCCATAGCTGCGAAAGACGATACGCGTGCAAAACGAATTATCGATGGATTATGGGTGTCCGCACCACAGCTAGTTCTGGGCCTGATACAGATTGGACTAACTTCAAAAGGAGTTGTTCCACGGTGAAAATTAAATATGATTCACAGCAACCCTTCCAACTCCAAGCAGTCAATGCTATTGCAGACGTTTTTGAAGGGCAGCCGCACGATGCCGAAGCATTTGCTACTGCACTCAAAACAAGTGCTATAAGCGGCGTCCAGGCAGGGTTGTTTAACGAAATCGGCGCCGTAGGTAATAATCTACTGCTGGACGAAGATTCAATACTGGAAAATGTGCGAGCAATTCAGAACGAGAATGGCATTGAACCGACCAATAAGCTCGATGGCATGAATTTTAGCATTGAGATGGAGACGGGTACCGGTAAAACGTATGTGTATCTACGTACGGCGTTTGAGCTGGCGAAGCGGTATAGCTTCACTAAATTCATCATCATTGTGCCAAGTATCGCTATCAAGGAGGGCGTGAAGAGCAGTATCGAAAGCATGCGCGATCATTTTAGGGATATCTATGCCACACCATTTGACATGAATGTGTATGACGGCAAGAGCCCAGAAGTAGTGCAGAGCTTTGCAACAAGCACTACATTGCAATTTATGATTATGACAATCGACGCAATTCGTGGTAACCGCAAGCTTATCATCCGCGAGGAGCGCGACAAATTAAATGGCATTGCACCAATCGATTATCTGGCTGCAGTAAATCCAATCGTCATTATGGATGAGCCACAGAACATGGAGAGCGAATTATCGACGAGCGCTATCGCTGACTTGAACCCGCTCTGCACACTACGCTACAGTGCCACACATACGCGCGATTACAATATGATGTACCGGCTTGACCCGGTCGACGCACACCGCGAGAAACTCGTTAAGGGAATTGTTGTTGCGAATGCGCAGCAAAAAGGTAGTGACGCCAAACCGTACATCAAACTATTAGATGTACGTAACACTCCAAAACTGCAGGCGTACATTGAGATTCTTGTACGAGATCGTAATGGCAATATCGGACGTAAACCACTCTGGGTGAATCATCATGACAAGCTTGATATACGAACTGGAAATAGTATATATGAGGGTTACACTATCAATGATATTTCGACCGTTCCAGCAAATGTAGAGATTGGCACGCATGGCGTATTGATGATCGGTGATAATTGGGGTGGTAACGAAGACCAAATACTTCACGAAATGATCCGCGAGACAATCAAGGAGCATATAAAGCGTGAATATCTACTGCGCGAAAGTGGCATAAAGGTTCTCAGCCTATTCTTTGTAGACCGCGTGGCGAGTTATTTGACTTATGATGACGAGGGGAATACTGTCGATGGTCGGTTTGTGCAGTGGTTTGACGAACTGTACCGCGAGGAACGTGCCAAGAGTCCATACTATACAGAGATGCTGCCAGAGGAGCCAAACGAGGTGCGTGCAGCCTACTTTGCCGAGATGCGAAAGGGCGGCAAGACAAGTCTGGTGGATAGCAAGGAGGGCAGGGGAAATGCCGATGACGAATCCGCTTACGATCTAATCATGCGTGGTAAAGAGCGGCTTCTGGACCAGTCAAACCCTGTTCGGTTTATCTTTAGCCACTCGGCACTCAAAGAAGGCTGGGATAACCCAAATGTCTTCCAGATATGTATGATGCGTGAAAGCAGCAGCGAAAATGATCGCCGCCAGACTATTGGCCGTGGCCTGCGCCTGCCCGTACGCCAAGATGGCACACGTGTATTTGACGAACAGATAAATCAACTTGTCGTTATTGCCAACGAGTCGTATAAGGACTTTGCCAACAATTTGCAGAGAGAATACAAAAAAGCCGGTATACAGATTGGCTATGTACGGAAAGGTGAATTCGCCCGAATCCGCTTGCACGATGATCCATCCAAAACACTTGGACACGAAGCATCTCAACATATCTGGTCTCATTTACGACATCGTGGGATGATTGATGATGAAGGCAAAGTGCTTGCTAATTTTACTCCTAAAAATGTCGGGTTTAATCTTGACTTACCAGGAGATTTACAACAGTACCACAATGAGGTTGTAGATGCTGTTGAAAGCTGTAAGATCGATAAATTTGTGAAAGATGCTAGGAAAAAAGAGGTGGTACACCTCAACAAAGAAGTGATGTATGGCCCCAAACTTGAAGCTTTGTGGAAAAGAATATCACGCAAAACCACCTATAGAGTGTCGTTGGACAATGGCCAGGTCGCGATGGCAGCAATCGAGACTATAAAAAAGGCACCTGAGGTTAAAGCGCTACGTATTGAGGTAACTAGGAACAAGATGCAGCTAGTACGCGGTGGTATCCACCATGCTGGTATGGTTGGCGAGAGTACTAGTGATTTGGCGGGTACATTTGAGGTGCCAGATGTGATTAGTGAGCTAACAGACGAAACAAGCCTAACAAGACGAACCATAGTAGATATTTTGCTAGGTAGTAACCGATTGCATGAATTCCTTATAAATCCATATGACTACATACAAATGGTCAAGAGTTCTATCAAATCAGTGTTGGCGCGAGTGGTCGTGGATGGTATCCAGTACGAGAAGATTGCCGAGGAGGTATATGAACTACGCGAATTCCAGCGTGACAGCGAAGAAGAGGTTGAGCGGTTCATAGATAGGCTATATGAGGTGCAGAATATACAGAAATCAGTAACCGATAGGCTGGCTCTAGACTCAGTCACAGAAGAAGAATTCGCCAAATATCTTGATAACCGTGAAGATATAAAGTTGTTCTTGAAACTTCCTACCAAATTCGTAGTTCCGACGCCTGTAGGCGACTACAACCCAGATTGGGCAATAGTAAAAGAAGTAGATGGCCAGGAGAAAATTTACATGGTACGCGAAACCAAAAACGGCGGCGAACGGGAATCTGAATTGGCCAAGATAGAGTGTGCAGCAAAGCACTTCACTGAAATTGGTATGCACGACTATGCAAAATCCACGCCAGACAACTGGCGTGTCTAGGAAGTCGTTGGACGTATTTATTAAGCTTTGATTAACTGATTTCCTGGGTGAGTTAGCCTAGCAGGTAATTTCTGTCGAATGGTTCTTGGATTAGGATGCTTTGATTTAGCCCGTGTCTAAGCATTTGTGTTTGGATAATTTTTATGCTAAAATATATGTAACTATTTAGCAAGTAACTACAGATAGGACACGCTGGCTATGGCTACGCATGTGCAGGACCCGACCAAAATTCGGAATATCGCGATTATCGCGCATGTTGACCATGGCAAGACTACTTTGGTTGACGGGCTGCTGAAGCAGTCCCAGACCTTCCGCGACAACCAGGCCGAGATGAGCCAGGATCTCATTATGGACAGCGGCGACCAAGAGCGCGAGCGCGGCATTACTATCACGGCCAAAATCACCGCCGTACAGCACGGTGATTACCGCATCAACATCATCGACACGCCAGGGCACGCCGATTTCTCTGGCGAGGTAGAACGCACGCTCAACATGGCCGATGGCTGCCTGCTGATTGTCGACGCCCAGGAAGGCCCGATGCCGCAGACCAAATTCGTGCTTAGTAAGGCGCTGGCCCAGGGACTTAAGCCGATCGTGATTATTAACAAAATCGACAAAGACGGCCGCCGCCTGGGCGAGGTAGAGGACGAACTGGCTGATCTGTTCCTGGAACTAGCCGTACATGAAGAGCAGTTGCATTACCCGGTCTACTACGCCATCGGCCGGTCCGGCAAAGCCTGGAAATCTATCCCAGAAGACACAGAGAAGCCAGCTGACCTGGAACCAGTCTTTGAGGCAATCATTAACGAAGTGCCGGCCCCGTCAATTGACGTAGACAAGCCATTCCAAATGCTGATAAACGCCCTAGCGTGGGATAACTTCAAGGGCAAGTACGCCATCGGCCGTATCACGCGCGGGCAGGTCAAAGCCGGTGATACCGTGACTTTATGCAAAAAGGACAGTACCCAAGCCAAGGCCAGAGTGGACAATGTATTTATGAGCCACGGCCTAGCCAGGTTTGAGGTGCCGGGCGGCGTAGCCGGTGATATCGTGCAATTAACAGGTATTGACGACGCGCAAATTGGCGAAACTATAGCAGACGCGGCTAACCCAGAAGCGCTACCCGTACTAGAAGTAGAAGCCCCAACACTGCGGATTTACCTAGGCCCCAACACTAGTCCGTTCAAGGGCCTGGAAGGCGAGTTCAACACTGGCCGCCAGATCAAAGAGCGCCTGGACAAAGAACTCGAAACTAACGTGGGCCTGCGCGTAGAAGAAGACGCCATAGGATTTACAGTGAGCGGCCGCGGCGAGCTGCACCTGAGCGTCCTGATAGAAACAATGCGCCGCGAGGGCTACGAGTTCGAGGTCGGCCGCCCGCAGGTGGTTACCCACGAAGAAAACGGCAAAACCATGGAGCCAGTCGAAGAAGTGATTATAGAAATCCCGGCCGAGCACGTCGGCGCCGTACAAATGGAACTTGGCACCCGGCGCGCAAATCTAAAAGAGCAATTTAGCAGCTCCAAAGGCGTGACAAAATTAATTTATGAGATGCCCACCCGCGCCCTGCTGGGTATGCGCAACATCCTGCTGACCAATACCAAAGGCACGATTATCATGAACACCTTGCCGATGGGTCACCAAGAGCAAGGTCCAGCCCTGCAGCAGCTGCGTAATGGCGTACTGATCGCGTTTGAAACTGGGGTTAGCACGCCTTATTCACTGCAGAATGTCGAAGAACGCGGCATTTGCTTCATCGGCCCGGCCGAAAAAGTCTATGCCGGCCAAATCATCGGCCTCAACAACCGCGGCGACGACCTGGAAATCAACGTCTGTAAAGCCAAGCAGCTTACCAACATGCGTAGCAAATCCTCTGATGGCACGGTGCAGCTGACACCGCCGGTTATCTTCAGTCTTGAGGAATGCCTGGATTTCCTCGAAAACGACGAACTGCTGGAAGTAACCCCCAAGAGCTTGAGATTACGCAAAAAAGAACTCAACCCCAACCTCCGCAAACGGGGCAGTAGACTTTCTAGTTAGCCCGCTGCAAGGCGGGCTCAGTCCGCCGTTGGCGGAGTCTCGAAAGCTCACTACTCCGCAAACGCGCCGCCAAAAGCTAAATCTAGTGTAAGCTAGAATAATGCTTGATATCTCTGACGAACAATTTAACGACCTAATCGCGCAGTCCCTAGACGAATTGCCGAAAAAATACACCAGCAAACTCAGTAATGTGTTGATTACATACGAAGACGTGCCGTCGCCTGAGCAGCGCCGCAAACTACACTTGCGCGGCAACGAGACTCTGTATGGCCTGTACGAGGGTGTCCCGTTACCGGCCCGTGGCAACGGCTACCAGATGGTACTGCCCGATAGAATCACCATATTCAAAAACCCGATGTTACATGTATCCCACGACTTAGCCAGTCTGAGAGCCCAGGTCAAACACACGCTCTGGCACGAAATCGCGCATTACTTTGGCCTGAACCACGATAGAATCCACGAGATCGAACGCAACTGGCAATAGGGTAGGGGTCTAGTTATCCACAAGCTTAAAGCATAAGCAAATATAAAATGTAATTTTATATTTGACAAGCTCATTATGTAGGCGTAGGATGAGAGTAACCATCGTGAGGTGGCCAGCAATCTTCGCAAGCTGCTTG
>CAYWFI010000015.1:6033-15913 GCA_964458165.1 uncultured Candidatus Saccharibacteria bacterium | reverse complement strand
CCCATATCCAGCAAGCGGGGGAGGCACGTAGCGGCATTATTGGTATGTAGCGTACTGAAAACCAAGTGGCCAGTCAGGGCCGCCTGCACAGCAAGAGAGGCAGTTTCGACGTCGCGGACTTCTCCGACCATAATGACGTTTGGATCTTGGCGCAGCAGTGCTCGCAGACCGCTGGAGAAAGTCATGCCCGCAACCGGGTTCACTTGAGTCTGATTGGTGCCGGGTACACGGTATTCCACCGGGTCCTCGACTGTAGAAATGTTGACTGTCGGACTGTTTATCATCGACAGAACACTAAATAGACTAGTGCTTTTACCCGAGCCGGTTGGGCCGGTGACCAAAATCATCCCGTGTGGTTGGGTAATGGCGTCCTTGATAGTTTCCAGGGATCGCCCCCAATAACCCAGCTCCTCCAGACTCTGAGCTTTGCTGGATTCGTTAAGCACGCGCATAACCACCTTTTCGCCGTCCACAATCGGCAGGGTAGACACGCGCATGGCATATATAGCCCCGTTGGCAGAAATCTTGAACCGGCCATCCTGCGGCGCGCGGCGTTCGTCAATCTTGAGGTTACTTAAGATTTTAATACGTGATACCAGTGCCGCCACGACTTTTTTGGGCAGCTTATTTGTCTCCTTCAAAATGCCGTCGATACGATAGCGTACCGACACGAAATTCTCGCGCGGCTCGATATGAATATCACTGGCGCCAGCCTTGACGGCGTATTCAATCAGTAGGTTGACGGTCTGGGCAATTGGCGAATCTTCGGCTACGTCTTCTTCGGACACGTTTTCATCGATATCTTCAGCCAGCTCCTCGGGTGTCATAACCTTGGTTAGTTCGGTGCCGATCTCGCCCCGGTATTGATCGAGCGCCGCGGAAATGTTCTGCTTTGTCGCCATAGCGATGCGGATATCATCGCCCAGCTGTTTCTTCAGGAAATTTATACCCTCGACATCATCAGGATTTTCGGTAGCCAACAGCTTAGCGCCGGTGTCGTCCAGGCCATACAGCACGACCTTGTACTGGTTGGCAATACGCTCTGGAATCAGTTTCAGAACCTCACGTTTGATTTCTTTGGGGTCGAGTTCTACGAACGGTACCTCGATTTCTTCGGCGTAAAGTTTGGTTAGATCTTTCTCTGATATCAGATTGCCCTTAATCACCACGTCTTGCAGGGCCGCCTTGCCGTTGCCAGACTGTTCGCGGACGGCGTGCAGCTGTTCTTCGGTGGTTTTACCGCTTTTCAGCAACAACTCTTTAACTAATGCATCAGAAATACGCATCCCGTTAGAAACCACTTAACCTTCCTCGTACTGTGTACGTCTGGAACAGTGCCACAACTTCAACCGTGCAGTGTACTATGGTCATCTCTTGGTTTCCTACGGGACGCATACGTTTGCCTGTCAGTATAGCGCAAAAACCGTAAGCGATATATAGCAACCCCAATACAAAATGACGCAATTTTGAGTGATGATCCGGGCGAGATAAAAAGATCTGTTTTCCGAGTGAGGCGTATCCGTAGATACGGCGAGTGAGGAAACAGGCTTTTTAGCCGCCCGGGCGCAGGCAAAAAGCGTCATTTTGTATTGGGGTTGCTATAGATGTCTATAAAAAATCTTGACTGACAAGCGCTTCGGCTGTATTCTATTGTGTTCATGCTTGCATTGGGCACACGAACGACATATAAAGGATTTATAAATAAGAGGAGTTCACGCGATGGCAAAAGCACAGTCTGACGCATCACCACAAGACAACGTAAAAGAGGACGGCAAAACCAAGGCTCTGGGCCTGGCGGTCGACCATATAGAAAAACAATTCGGCAAAGGTACTATTATGCGCCTGGGCGAATCGGTCCAGCAAAATGTCGAGACATTTCCAACAGGCAGCGTTTCTTTGGACCTGGCCCTCGGCGGCGGTATCCCGAAAGGCCGTATTATAGAAGTTTACGGTCCTGAAAGTTCCGGCAAAACCACCCTGACCCTACACGCCATTGCCGAGGTACAGAAAAGGGGAGGTGTGGCGGCATTCATAGATGCCGAGCACGCGCTTGACCCGCAGTACGCCCAGCGTATTGGCGTAAACTTAGAGACCTTGCTGGTTTCGCAGCCAGATAACGGCGAGCAGGCGCTGGAGATTGTCGAGTCACTGGTGCGCTCTAACGCCGTCGACCTGATTGTTGTAGACTCTGTGGCCGCCCTGGTACCGCAGGCAGAAATTGAGGGCGACATGGGCGACAGCCACATGGGCCTGCAGGCCCGGCTAATGTCTCAAGCACTGCGCAAACTCACCGCCATCATCAGCAAGAGCAAGAGTACTGTGGTGTTCATTAATCAGCTTAGGATGAAAATCGGCGTCATGTTCGGCAATCCGGAAACCACAACCGGCGGCAATGCCCTCAAGTTCTACGCCTCGCTCCGTATGGACATCCGCCGCATCAGCCAGATCAAACAGGGTGATGCGGTCATAGGCAACCGCACACGTGTCAAAGTAGTGAAGAACAAAATTGCCCCGCCGTTCCGCGAAGCCGAGTTCGACATTATGTATAACGAGGGTATTAGCCGCGAAGGCGACGTACTGGATCTGGCGACGGAGCGCGAAATCGTAGAAAAATCCGGTGCCTGGTTTGCCTACAATGGCGAAAAAATCGGCCAAGGCCGCGAAGCAGCCAAGAACTATCTGAGAGAAAATCCAAAAGTGCTTGAAAAAATCGCCAAGCAAGTAATGGAATCAACCAAAGCCTAATGCGCGGCCCAATCGAATACTATATTGATAGCAGGGCTGAATAGAACAGAGGGCCTACGTTCGCTCAAGAACTGGCTGATTCAGGCGGACCAAACAAAAAAGACAGGGACACTTATAGCCGGTATGGGAGCCGTTATGCTCGCCGAGGGGCTAAGTATCAGGAGGCGCGCCCTCAGGCACGGTCGAGAACTAGAGCTAGACAGCCAAGACGCAGTATAATCTCTATCATGACTGCGACCAATCACGGGCTTTTTGGGGCTTCTATTGCCATTGCTCTACCCGGGCTACCAGCTGTTGCTTTGCTACTGGCCTTTGCCAGCCACTTCGTGCTGGATGCGTTGCCACACTCGGGCTTCGATGATCAAGGAGGCCACCTCAAGGTGTCCAGGAAGCTGTTCCATGGTACGCTCGTATTGGACGCGGTATTACTTCTCGTCTCGTTCCTATTGCTGGTCTTTAACCAAGCGCCGCCGCTGGTATTCGCCTGTTGGTTCTTGGCTGGATCACCAGATATCGTCTGGGCTTACCGGTATGTTATCAAGGAAAGATTCGGCAAAGTAAAAGAGGGACCCAAAAACCCCCTGAATCAATTTCATAGCTGGGTGCAATGGTCGCAGACGCGCTGGGGCTGGCTGGTTGAAATCCCGGTCATGATTTTTCTGTTCTATTTTGTCACCACAAGCCTATGAAGATAACTTCTATCAAACAACAGGTCAAAAACCCGGAGCGAGCTAGTATTTTCGTTGACGGCAAGTACTCTTTTAGCCTAAGCCTGAACGAGCTGGTGGCCGAGAAACTTAAAATCGGCCATGAACTTGACGAGCCGGAGCTGAAGCGGCTCAAAAAACTATCCGACGACGGCAAGCTAAAAGCAAGGGCGCTGGAGTGGGTATTGAACCGGCCCAGAAGTATCCGTGAGTTCAAAGATTATATGTTCCGCAAAAAAGCTGACCCCGAACTGACAGAAAAGTTGATAAATGAATTCACCGAGCGTGGTTACCTGGACGAACAACGTTTTGCCGGGTGGCTGGCGGATGTCCGCCGTCGGCGAGGCAAAAGCGAGCGGGCCATCCGTTCGGAACTTGCCAGCAAAGGCTTGAACCGGGAAATTGTGGACGAAATTTTAAAAGAAGGTGATGACGAGCTGGCTAGGTTAAAAGACCTGGCCGCCAAAAAGGCGAATCTACCACGCTATCGAAGCGATCCGCAAAAACTCATGCAATACCTCGCCAGGCAGGGCTTTGCCTACGACGACATAAAACAAGTTATCACGGAGCTATAGGCGCTTCTGCGTTTTACAGGGGTAGAAGAGGATTTTTTGGCCCATAGCGAGCAAGGAATTAAGCCAATTATAGCAAAAAAGCTTATGCTTGTCAATACACTTCATCATGTTTTTGAACATTTTTTCAAAAACGCGGAATTAGCCGGCGGCAGCGGCGGTTCTGGGTACGCCGGCGCCCACCTTGACATCGGCTTCTTTGACAATAACTCGCTTGTCGGTGATTTCTAAAATTTGGCTGTGGTCTATGCTGAGCTGGCCGTCAGTGACGCTGCGGTACATCGGCCGGGCAACGTAAAGTTTCTGAATGACAAACGAGGTTGTCTCCAGCGCGTAGTCGGCGACCTTGCCGATACGTCGTTTGTGATTAGTGACTACTAGTTTGCCAAGCAATTTGAACTTGAGTTTTAGTACGTCCTGCAGGCGCAGCAGTTCGTCTGGGCGGCTTAGCACCTCGTGGTCGTTCACTGCCAGGCCTTGCGGTACGAAATCCCGAACATCCTGGGCTAACAGGATAAGAGTTTCCTTACTGAACGCGTCACTGCAATACCAACCCTCGACCTTTAGGTTATGCGGGTTGATGATCGGCGTGGTGGCGGTGGCTATTTTGCCACCGGTGCGCAGGCTCATGACAGGGATGTTAGTGATGGCGCCGCTTAACTTGAGCATAGTAGTCTTAATTATACGCCAGGATGATAAGTTTGTACTCACGCTCTGCTGGATGTTGTAAAATGTGTCAAAATTTTTTGCTTGTGCTTGCATCTGCAAAAACCTTGCATAAAAATATGGCCCAAGATGAAAACAGGGTGCTTTAGAATCATTGCGGCGGGTTTTGTCTTGCTGGCTGGTCTGCTGGTTTCGCTGCCGCTCGTTCCAAACGCCTATGCCGAAGAAGCGCAGCTGTCCGACATAACGATCCATCGGTTCAAAATCATTACCGGGGACCAGTACGTCGAGCTGCAAAACAACACCGACGAAGACGTTGATATGTCAACTGTGCAGCTGGCGTATTACAACAATTATGATATCGCGAACGCTACGACCAGCCGCTTGGTGACGCTCAGCGGTACGCTGCCGGCAAGGGGTCTCTATCTTATCAACGACAGCGCGCTGACACTTTGCTATCAGACGGCGGTGGCATCGGCTAGCCTGGGTTTTGCCACTGGCTCGGGCCGGATGCTGTTAACGCGAATGGATAATTCAGATCCGGCAAATCCATTTGCATTCAAAGTGCTGGACTATGCCGGCTGGTACCGGGGGTCCGCTACGCCGCCCGCGGATATCGTGAAGTTTCCCGCTACCAGCGACACGGCCGTCTTTGCTCTGCGGCAGTGGGCAAGGGATAGCAATGGTGTTGAAGAAAAAAGACTGGCCGGGCAGGGATCTTGGGCGCAGTCCAGGCTGGGTACGGGTGATGATTCGTGCGTGCCGTATGTAGATGGCGAGGCCCGACCCGAGGTATATGCTGATTATAGTTTTCTGCCAAGCACCCTGCCGCCAGTGCGCTATGCCGCGGCCGTGACTACGGGCGGCAAGGCCAATCGTAACGTCGGCAAAATGGCGCCGGTGGTCAACGAACTGCTGCCCAACCCGGCCAGCCCGCAGACTGATGCCAATGACGAATTTATCGAGCTATACAACCCCAATGACTCAGCCTTTGACCTGAGCGGCTTTAAGCTAGCCTTTGGCAGTACCAATCCACGAAAGTATACGTTCAAAGAAGGCACTGTCCTGCAGCCGAAAGAGTTCAAGGCTTTTATGTCTGGCGGCACCAGCATTAGCCTGTCCAACACCGAGGCGCAGGTGTGGCTGCTGGATCCAAGCGAAAAGGTTGTTTCCCAGAGCGAACCGTACAGCAAAGCTAAAGACGGCCAGGCTTGGGCGCTTGATTCTGGCAGCGGTAAATGGGTCTGGACAGCCGCGCCAACACCCAATGAAATGAATGTTATCAGTCCGGTCGCCACGGCCAATGCCAAGACAGCTGCCGCTGTGCTGGGTATAAGCACGTCGGGTGATGGTACGAATGGTGCCGCCGGGACTGCCTCGGCAGCCGGTCAGCTCGATGATGCCGCGCCTCTGCACCCTATGATACTTGCTGGAATCGGTGTCTCCGCGCTAGGATATGCCATATATGAGTACCGCGGCGACATACAAAATAGGATCTTCCAGCTCAGACGATACTTTCGGCTTCGGCGAGCGTCTCGGTAAACTCTGTGCCGGCGGTGAGGTGATTGTGCTAGTTAGCGACCTCGGCGGCGGCAAGACCACGCTAGCCAAAGGCTTGGCCAAAGGGCTTGGCAGCCCTGATATAGTCAGCAGCCCAACCTTTACGGTTAGCCAGGTTTACGATGGACGCGATAACTTGAAGATATATCACTTTGACTTTTACCGGCTCAACGACGGCGGGGTTGTTGGCTATGAATTAGCCGAGATTATTGACGACCCGCGGGCGGTTGTAGTGATAGAGTGGGGCGATATCATCAAAGAGTCACTGCCGCCGCGCAGCGTTATTATCAAATTAGAGCGAATAGCAGATGGTGAAGACAAGCGGCTCATCACCGTTAATATTCCTGATGAAGCGGCCCATCTGAAAGGTGCGGCTAAATGATTATTTTGTCTATCCGTACCGACAAACCAGAGGCCGAGGTGGGATTGTTTGACAGCGAAAATCAGCTGGCTTATCAAACCTGGACAGCACACCGCCAGCTGGCTGAGACAATCCACAGCAAGATGGAAGAGCTACTCAAAAGCCAGGGCAAATCCCTGCAAGATATCGAAGCAATTATTTGCTACAAGGGGCCGGGCAGCTTTACCGGCCTGCGTATTGGCTTGAGTGTTGCCAACGCCCTGGCTTATGGCATGAACATTAAAATTGTGGGCAGTAGCGGCGACAACTGGCTCAAAATAGGAATGACATCTATTTTGTCCGGCACGAACGACAAGATTGTACTGCCCGAGTACGGATCCCCTGTTCACCTCACGGTTTCTAAAAAATAGACCTGTTTTTATTGTCCAAAAATGCTATCCTGAACTTAGGATTATTCGAGTTTTGGGACAATCCTGACAGTTCAAGATTTATTCAATTTGACTTACTCGTCTATAACTGCCGCGGCTAACGAAGTGATAGTGATTGCCGCCATAGAGTGACGGCGAGCAATATAGAAAGGAAACAGATATGTTGCCACTCGCAATAGTACTGGCTATTGTTGGAGCTGGCGCTGGCTATGCTGCCAGTACGGTTCTAACCAAAAAGAAACTAGGTTCGGTAGAGGCTGCTGCCGAAAAGGAGCTAAAAAAAGCCAAAAAAGAAGCGGATGAATCTTTACGCAAAGCACGAGAGGAAGCTGCCGAGATCTCTGACAAGGCACGCAAAGACGAAACGCAGCGCCGCAAAGAAACCAAAGAAATCGAAGCTCGTCTAATCGCTCGCGAAGAAACGCTCGATAAAAAACTCGACCAAATAGATAAGCGCACCGAAGCCTTGCGTAAAAGTGAAGACGAAGTAGAAGCACTGAAGGATGAAATTCGCGCCATCCGTGGCAAGCAGCAGGAAAAGCTGGAAAAAGTCGCCAAGCTGACCAAGGCAGAAGCCGCCGACAAGCTGATGAAAATGACCGAGCGTGATATCCGTAATGATTTGCTTGGCCTGGTCAACAAGTTACAGAACGATGCCAAGGAGCTGGCCGAAGAGCAAGCGGCGCTGGTGATTGTGACGGCTATGGAACGCATGGCGTCAGAAGTTACGGCTGAGCGCACGGTGACTGCTGTTAAGCTGGAGGACGAAGAAATGAAGGGCCGCATCATCGGCAAAGAAGGCCGCAATATCCAAGCCCTGCAACGTGCCACTGGCGTGGATATTATGGTTGATGATACGCCGGGCATGATTATCCTGAGCAGCTTTGATCCGGTACGGCGCGAAGTCGCGCGAATCGCGCTGGAAATGCTGCTCAAGGATGGCCGCGTCCATCCGGGGCGTATCGAAGAAGTAGTTGAAAAAGCCCAAAAACAGGTCCAAAAAGACGTCATGCATGCCGCCGAAGATGCTGCCCGCGAGGTAGGCATTGTCGGTATTCCTAAAGAAATTCTACAGCTGCTCGGCGAGCTAAAGTATCGTACCAGCTATGGTCAGAACGTACTTAAGCACTCGACCGAGATGGCTCACATCGCCGGCACCATTGCCGATCAAATCGGTGCCAACGTAAAGACCGCCAAGTACGCGGCCCTGGTACACGATCTGGGTAAAGCCCTAACCCACAAGATGGAAGGCAAGCACCACCACATCAGCGGCGAAATGCTGCGCAAATACGGCGCGCCCGAAGAAATCGCCCTGGCAGCCGAGCAACATCATGATGATGTTGAGGCTACTAGCGTCGAGGCTTTGATTATCCGCGTGGTTGATGCGATCAGCGCCGCCCGTCCCGGCGCGCGCAACATTAGCGCCGAGAATTTTGGCGAGCGTATGCGTGATCTTGAAAACACCGCGCTTGGTTTCCCTGGTATCGACAAAGCCTACGCAATTAGTGCCGGCCGCGAAGTCCGCGTGTTTGTGAAGCCGCAAGAGATTGATGATTTGTCCGCTATAAAACTGGCCCGCGATATTGCCACCAAAATTGAAGCGAGCATGCAATACCCCGGCACTATCAAAGTCAACGTCATCCGCGAAACTCGCGCCATCGAGTTCGCTAAATAGGGCGAAATCCTTGATGCCCAGTGGTTTAGCAAAGAGCAGGTATTGAATGGAGAGGTAGAGCTTAGGACGCCTGCCTATGTTCACGGAGCCATAGACGCAAATCATAAATAACCCAAATACTAAATCAAAGCCAAGAGGAAGTAGTGAGCAAAGTGTCCAAAACACCAGCTATAACTAAGCAGACGAAACTGCTCAGTTTTGATCTGGAGACAAACGGTCTGCATGGTCAAGCCTTCGCGGTTGGGGCAGTGGTCATGAGTGCTGACGGGCAAGTGCACGATGAATTTACTGCTCGAGCCAGACTGACTAGCAAGGTAGACGACTGGGTCAAAGACAATGTCCTACCCGCAATCGCCGACATGCCGATAACGCATGATAATTACGAACAATTGCGCGAAGCCTTCTGGGCTTGGTACATGCAAGCCGAAGCAGAGGCAGATTACGTGCTGGTAAACAACGGTTACCCGGTAGAATACCGGTTTCTGTTGGACTGCCAGCAAGCAAATTTGGAAGAACGCTATTGGCAGCACCCGTTCCCGTTGCTTGAACTATCATCAATTTTACTAATGACAGAGCACGATAGCGGCTCCGGCAAGCGTCTGCTCAAAAAGAGCTTGGATGAAAATTACGGCCATAAACTCCATCACCCGCTGGAAGATGCCAAAATGGCCGTGAAGGTGGCTTTCGAAGCTTTCAAATCCGTCGGCAAACTGTAACTAACCACTGTCAAGCAAGCGTTTTTGGCCAAGGGTAATTCTTGTCAAGTCAGGGTACTATTTCGGAAGCGTATCTGTGAATACGATGTAGAAATATCCCTGACTTGGCGGGGATTACCGCTCCAAAAATGTTTGCGCGCTAAAGCTCGCTCTTGCCACGGAAGCCAAAGCCGGCAATAACAACGCTAGCAAGCATATTAATGCACACAATACCAACAAGAGGCAGTTCGCGGTCAATTGCTAACAAGGCGGCGCTGCCTAACCAAATAATCCCGATAGTACCGGCCGTGTAAGGATATTTGATGAAAAGTATAAACTCGTTAAACATTTAGTTTGCCTCCTTTGGTTTTAACTCACTTGGTGCGGCAGATGACATACGCATTCTACCAGATAGCTGGCGAAAAAGCGCCGGATCCTTGTCGGCTACACGTTCTAGCCAGTTAGCAACTG
>CAYWFI010000015.1:0-6023 GCA_964458165.1 uncultured Candidatus Saccharibacteria bacterium | reverse complement strand
CAAAACCGGCAATAACAACACTAGCAAGCATATTAATACAAACAATACCCACCAACGGCAGTTCGCGGTCAATTGCCAGCAAGGCGGCACTACCAAGCCAAATAATACCAATCGTACCGGCTGTGTAAGGGTACTTGATGAATAGTATGAATTCGTTAAACATTTATATCGCCTCCTTCAGTTTCTAGTTTGCTTGGTGAAGCGGGTGACATACGCATTCTACCAGATAGCTGGCGAAAAAGCGCCGGGTCTTTATCGGCGACACGTTCTAGCCAGTTAGCAACTGTTTCGAGCGCGTCAGCCATAGCAATGCTGTCTTTTGTGTCGTGTACTTCCTCCGGGTGGTGCTCACGGATGTAGCGGACAGAATGGTCGATAATCACTGGCATCGTCTCTTTATAAAGTCCCAGGCTGCTGAGCAGCGAAGTATAAGTTTGGATAGCGCGCAGCATTTCGGTTGCTTCCAGTTTCATAACCAGGCCGAAACGGTTGCCTTTGTTGACAAGTTTGTTGATGACGGTCAGGATATTGGCGTCACTCTTAAAATCCGCCTGCACGATGTTAGTACCGGTGGCATCGGTAAAGACTTTTTCAGCTACCTGGCTAACTTCATTTACATAGTCCCGGTTGTTTTTGGCGCCCAGGTATTCACCGATTTTACGCAGGGATCGGTACAAGTCGCTCACAAAAAACTTCAGACCATTTTCAAACAATCCAACGGCGCTTTGTTTGCCTTTGTAAATCTTGTCATATGTTTCGAGCAGGCCAAACAGCCCAGCCTTATCAGCGGGCGGCCGGGCGCTGATACCAAAGTCTATCAACCCAACCCGATTATCTTTCATAAGACGGATATTTCCAGGATGCGGGTCGCCCTGTACGCGCGGCATGTCAAAGATGCCGATTATTGATTCGTAGCCAAGCACCTGCAACTGGTAGACAATATCCGAACCAAGTTGTTCGCGGACGTACTCGGCGGGGTCAACACCTTGCTCATGCAGGCGTACAATATGCGCTACTGATATGCCCTCTACGTAATCCTGGACAATAATGTTATCGGTGCAGAGGTCTAGATACGTCTGCGGTATATGAATAATTGGATGCTTTTTATAGTATTGGTACAGTTCGTCGGCAAACGCTGCCTCGTGCTGGTAATCGGTCTCGCGCAGAGTGGCATCGGCAAATTCTTTGAGAGCGTCGTTTAGGTCTATATTCATGTTTTTATACAGTTTGGCAAAAAACGTTTTAGAAAAACGACTGAGTAGCTTGAGATCATGCTTAAGTAATTCCCGGATCATTGGCCTCAGAACTTTAATAATAATTGGCTGCCCGTTCCGCAGCTGGCCGTAATAGACCTGGCCGAAGCTACCGGCCGCGAATGGCTCTGGCTGTACGATGGCAATACGCGCTAACTTGTCTTTAGGCAGCTCATATTGGAGGATAGCGCTTATATTGAGTGGTTCACTATCAAGGTTTTCAAATATTTTTAGCTTTTCCGGGTTATGCCACTTGCGCATAACCTGCGAGCGCAATAATACGCCTTGTAAGAATTTGACATAAACTCCGCCCAAAGACATAAATTCTTCGCAGATGAGGTTGTACATTTTTTCTTCTTGTTTGCGCCGGTACAGCAGGTAAGATTTGGTTATCAAGGTAGCTAGCCTCTTGGTACGTGCCCGCTTGATGCTGGCGATGGTCTTAGCTCGGCTGGTTCTAGGCATTAACGCTTTTTCCGGTCCTCTCGTTATTTTTTAGCAAAACCTATGAGAAACAGAATAACAGTGCTTAACATCACAGCTAGGTATAGTTGAAAGATTTCAGAAGTGTTGTCGCGGGTAAGAGCCATCAGGATGACAGCAACCCAGATGAAGAGAATGGTAAAAAATATGGACAAATACTTCATTTGTATAGCTAATTTTATCATAATCTGCCTCTGTTTACCATAAGCATCCCGCTGGAATAAGGTGTTAACGTAGGGAATTTTATGGTAGAATAAACTTTGATTTTCCGGTAGCTTTGCCAGCTTAACTTGCACGGTACACATAACGGGGTGTGGCGCAGTTGGCTAGCGCGCGGCGTTTGGGACGCTGAGGTCGTAGGTTCGAGTCCTATCACCCCGACCATTGCAACAAGCTATCAGCTGCCGGAAATCACTTCTTTTTAAAGCATATTGTAATTTTATTTACGGGGTGTGGCGCAGCTTGGTAGCGCGCGTCGTTCGGGACGACGAGGTCGCCGGTTCAAATCCAGTCACCCCGACCAGAACGACAATCCCATCCGTAGGATGGGATTGTCGTTCTGTGAGGCGACTGTTTGAACCTCAGCGCTCATCAGTCGGAAAAGTTCTTACAGTCTTAGGAAGCCAACCAATAAGAATAGACTTTAAATCCCGCCTGAATTTGCGCGAACAAGTAGCACAAATTTAGGCGGGATTTCCGAAGCATTCTTCCTCTACCCCACAAAAGCTTGCTTTTGCGGGGACCCCGTAGGCTCTTTTATATCCAATCAGTTATAATACAGGTTATGGTTAACGCGCTTTTGGCGGCGGCTGGTATTGCCGCTATTCTGGTTATATCTGAGATAGCCTGGAAGCGGGCGCATATTTATGACGAACTGGCGCGTAAATTCGTGCACATATCGTCTGGTACGTTTATTGCCTTTTTGCCGTTCTGGGTTGAGTACCAATGGATTATGGTGCTGGCCGTTGGTTTTGTGATAGCCAATTTTATCAATCGCTATACTAATTATTTCCACGCCATCCATGCGGTCAAGCGTAAGAGCTGGGGGGACGTGCTGTTTGGGGTTGGTGTATTCGCGGTGGCTTGGTTTCAGCCATCGCCCTGGCTATTCGCGGCCGCGATCCTGCAGGTTAGTTTGGCCGATGGTCTGGCGGCGGTGGCTGGTGTTACTTACGGCCGTAAGCACGGGCGTTATTATTTGTTTGGCCAGCCAAAGTCAATCATCGGCAGCGCGGTGTTTTTGGGCGTGTCGGCGCTTATTATCACTCTGACACTTGTGCTGGACAGCTATTTTGTAGACCCACTGGCACTTTGGCCGGTAGTTATTATGCTGCCGCTGATGCTGGTTTGCATAGAAAACCTGGCCGTTTATGGCACGGACAACGTGCTGTTGCCGATCGCGACGTTGGGCGTATTAAGCTTGCTGTAGTTTTAGCGTGGTTTTCGGCTTGCGGAATGAGCCGTGCGCCCTAAGCGCGATTAAAATAACAGCTACGTCAATAACTTCCTGCAAAGCCGCGCCCAGCGATGGCGCGAACCGCCCGGTAGCAAAGATTAACTGCAAGCCGATGCTCATGCCGATTCCAATAACGATTGCCTGCCGCGCGATAGAGAATGTGCTTTTGGCAATGTCCAGGCTTTTGGCAACTTGATTAATATCATCAGTCATAACTACCACATCAGCTGATTCGCTGGCGGCAGTCGAGCCACGGGCGCCCAGCGCGATACCTACATCAGCAGCTGTCAGTACCGGCGCGTCGTTGACGCCATCGCCCACAAAGGCCACCGGCCGGTGCTCTAACCCCGCGACGGCGCGGATTTTATCGCCGGGCAAAGCTTCGGCCACTACTTGTTCAATATTCAGCTTGTTGGCGATGTTCCGAGCCGCGGCTTGGTTGTCACCAGTCACCATAAGCGTATGCTTTATACCGAGCTCTTTCAGTCTGCCTAGCATAGACTTGCTGTCGTCACGAACGTTGTCAACGAAAGTTATAACTCCAGCTAGCTGTCCGCCTATGCCCACAAATGTCGCGGTTGTCTTAACCGAAGTATTCTTGAAACCTTTGGCGACCTGGACACCGTTTTGCGTTAGAAAATCGAGTTTACCTACCAACACTTCGCGGCCAGCGACCCGTGCGCTTAAGCCGTGTCCGGGCGTTTCCTGTAAGTTTTTGGCTTTTGTAAGAGACAGTTTCTTGTCAGCGGCGGTATCAACGATTGCTTGGGCCAAGACATGTGCTGAGCCTTGCTCTAATGAAGCCGCGGCTGCCAGTACTTCGTCTTTTTTGTACGAGCCAAAAGTCGTGATGTCGTTTAATTCGGGGGTGCCCTTGGTAAGCGTGCCGGTCTTGTCAAAAGCAAAAGTTCGGGTTTCGGCCAATCGCTCCAGTGCCGAGCCGGATTTAACGATGATGCCATTCCGGGCGCTGCGGCTCATGCCGCTGATAAGCGCGATTGGCGCGGCTAGCAGCAGCGGGCAAGGTGTAGCCACCACTATGACTTGCAAAAACCGCATCGGGTCGCCGCTGATTGCCCACACGCTGCCAGCGATGCCAAACGACAAGACGGTAAAAGGCACGGCGTACCGGTCGGTCAACCGCACAAAAGGCGACTCGGTGCTGGCGGTATTCTTGACCAGCTTGATAATCTGCTGGTACTGGCTGTCTGCTGCCGCCGCGGTGGCGCGAACGGTCAATACGCCGTCAATATTAATAGCGCCGCTCATCAGTACATCACCAGTCACTTTATCTATAGGTAAGCTTTCGCCCGTCAGGCTAGACTCGTCAATAGTGGTTTGACCCTCCAGAATAACACCGTCTACCGGCACTACCTCGCCCGGCTTGATAATAAGTTTGTCGCCGATCGTAACCTGGCTGAGCGGCACGTCGATTTCTTTGCGTCCACGCAGGATACGAGCTTTCTTAGGGGCCCGGCTGAGTAAAGCGTCCAGCTCTACTTTGGCACGGTTTTCGGCGTAATCCTCTAGCGCTTCGCCGCCGGTCAGCATCAGCACGATAATCATACCGGCGTAATACTCGCCCAAAATAACAGCAGTCACGATGGCAGTGGCCGCCAGTACGTCAATACCCCATTTGCCGCTGCGCAAATCCTCTAACATGCCCCAGGCCAGCGGAATAACGTTAATGATCGCGGTCAGGCCCAATATCCATTTGGCGGCTGTGTCAAATCCGGCCAAATCCAATACGATAGCTGTCGCGAAAGCAATGACTACCAGCCCAAATTGCTTATACTCACGAAAAAAATGTCTGACTTTCTTCAGCATATAATTGATCCTCCAGAGTTCTTTTGCTTGTATACTAGTATAACCTAAGAGGAAAGGTGAGTAAAAATGCTAAAAAGAATCGAAGCCAACCTGCGCGAGTTTGTATACGGCGGCATGGACGGCGCGGTTACAACCTTTGCGGTGGTGACCGGCGCGGCCGGGGCTAACTTAGGTGTCAACGTTATCCTAATTCTTGGCTATGCCAATGTATTGGCAGATGGTTTCTCTATGGCAGTCGGTTCGTATTTGAGCGAAAAGAGCGAACAAGAACTATCTGTTAGCAAAGGCAATAGCAAGAAAGACGATCATGATTCGCCGCTGGCGGCTTCTGTAGCCACCTTTATCTCGTTCGTGCTGGTCGGTTTTATTCCGCTGTCTATTTATACGATCGATTACATTTTCAGCCTGCAAATAGAAAACATCTTACTCTATTCAGTCATTCTGACACTGGCGGCTTTTACCGCTATAGGTTACATCCGGGGCAGGGTTACGAAAATCAACCGCCGCCGCGCCATGCTGGAATCATTCGGCCTGGGTGCAGCCGCGGCCACTATAGCCTATACGGTCGGCGGCCTTTTAGAGCGAGTGATTTCTTGATATAACAGGGGTAGAAGGGGATTTTTCGGCCCAATAGGGGCAATGCGATTAGTCAAATTATAGCAAAAATGCTTATGTTTGTCAAGAAGGCGGTGAGTTTTTGACTTTCTTGCGTGTGTTTTCGGGCTCTAGCGGTATAACAAACACCAATATTATATAGGCCAGTATCAGCGCGCCAAAAGATAGGAATACCGCCACAACCAGGATTACCCTGATAACAGTCGGGTCAATGTTCAGGTATTCACCCAAGCCACCTGCGACACCAGCAATCATCTTGTCTTCTCTGCTACGGTAAAGTTTCTTTGTTGCCATGAGTATAGTTTAGCAAATAATAAAAACGACCTATCTTAGGTCATTTTTCGTGGGGCGAATGATGGGAATTGAACCCACGACCTTCTGTGCCACAA
>CAYWFI010000014.1:0-16502 GCA_964458165.1 uncultured Candidatus Saccharibacteria bacterium | reverse complement strand
GCGATGCCAGCAGCAACGACGAAGAGGTCAAGCGCATAGAGTTAGGCTCGAGTGACGCCAACGTATCTGATTGGACGACTCGCGTGCGTATCGGCTCCGCCGTGCTGTTGTTCGCTACCATTGCTGCTGGACAGCACTTTCAGTTAGATAACTTGCTAGAAGAATTGGATGAGAAACAGGTTATCGCTAATGGTCGTGACATCAATGTCGTAGCTTATGACTTTGATAGCGGTAAATTGTCGCTGAAGAAGAGCCAACGGCGAGCCCTTGCCCTACAGCAACGGGTAGCTGAGGTGTTCCTTGATAGCGTTGCTTCGGATATTGACAACCGTGAATACCCGGCTCTGGCACGCGAACTGTATGAGTACTGTGATGACCTGCGCGCTGTAGCCGATGGTCGGCAGTCGCTTGCCTTACTTACGGATAGGGCGGATTGGGCAGCCAAACTGGCGGCTATCGCGTGGCGGCTTGAACATGACAAGCAGGAGGGTGAAATGCGTTGGCTGGGTGATTTGCGTACGCAAGCGGATGATTTGAACTATGATTTCATTGGTATTATACCCAAAACGGACGAGGGCTTCTTTTATGACAAAGGGGTCGGTTTCCGTATGCGTGAACGCAAACATTTTCGCTATACGGTACCGGAAAAACTAGTTACTGACATGTACGATAATCCGCCGCAGACCCGGGCAGCTGGGCGGGCGGCATTGCTTCGTACTGGATACCCGGTCAAAGCTGTCGATTGGGATACGGTAAAGCTGGATACGCCGGCAGGCCAGAGGGTCTATAAGCTTCCTGACGCGGCCAGTTCTGAATACCACCAGTATGTCTACCGGCCCTAGCGTACCAGAGTCTTAAGGTAGGCTATTTCGTCCAGCAGCTGGTTGGGTTCGCGGCTGAGGTTTACCAGCCGGTGGCACGGCAGCGCGTCGCGGTGTTCTAAAATGGCTCTTTCCTCCGGAAACAAGTTGTCGTCGAACCACAGAAACGGTTTGCTGAAGTTGATACCATCTGTCTTAAGATCATGCCAATCAGCCGGTTTTACTTGCCTGATAAGCCGCGCGGTTTTGGGTTTTAAGTGCGGCGCCAGTACTTTTGCCGCCTGGTTATGCCCGCGCCAGCAATAGGTTGTTAGCCAGTACGTGCTGTCCGGCCAATTGTTTAGCACGAACTGTAAGAAATCATCGGCAAAATTGGCGGCCGCAAAATTATTAGCTAGCAATACACCGTTAATATCCAGATAGATGTTCATCCCGTTACACTCCACTTTACCTTTTGATATCCGATAGCGGTTGAATCGCTCACCACGTTTTCAGACGTATAACAAGCATCAGCAATCTTTTGGAGTATAACGGGATTCATTCCTCGCATGGTACCATATACCCCTGATGTATGATTTTGAATTACCAGAGGAGCTGATAGCTCAGGCTCCGGCCGTCCCGCGCGATCACGCGCGGCTGTTGGTTTACCGTTTGGCTGATGGTTCGCTCACGGATGATTATTTTTACAATCTGGACGAATATTTGCCGCTCAGTTCCACGATAGCTCTCAATAATTCCAAAGTCGAAAATTGCCGCTGGCTGTTTGATGATGCTAAAACAGAAATATTCGTGCTGGAGAAACTCGATACCCATACCGTGCGGGCAATAGTGCGCCCGGGGCGCAAGTTCAAACTTGGTGCCACCACGCAGCTGATAGATTGGCTTAGGGCAGAAGTCACGGCGATAGATGGCGAGGGTATCCGTACGCTCAAGTTAAACGTGCGGCATGATGACGAACGACTCAAAGCCTACGAACACATTCCCCTGCCCCCGTATATTGCCCAGGACGATTCGCTGGCAGACGAATACCAGACCGTTTACGCCAAACCGCCAGGGTCCCTGGCGGCGCCGACGGCCGGATTGCATTTTACGCCCGAACTCCTAAGCCGGCTTAAAAAGTCCCATCCATTAGCCGAGCTTACTCTGCACGTGGGTTTGGGTACCTTTGCCAAGTTAACTGAAGACAACATCTTAACCGGCCGCTTACACAGCGAACGATACGAAATCAATCAAACCGCCGCCGAAGCCTTGCGTAATGCTGGCCATATCACTGCTGTCGGCACTACTACGGTGCGCACTTTGGAGACCTTTGCTCGGCAAAATCATTACGCGGGTGAAACGGACATTTTCATCCGGCCAGGACACAAATTCCAGATGGCTAACGCTATAGTTACAAACTTTCACCTGCCCGGTACTAGTCTGCTAATGCTGGTCGCCGCTTTTATAGCCGACAAAAATACCTTGAGCGAACCCGAAGCGGCAGCGGAACTGCTACGCATCTATCAGTACGCTATTGACCAAAAATATCGCTTCTACTCATTCGGCGACGCGATGCTTTTAGTCTAACTATTGTGCATAACTCCTTGCATGCTAAGGTTAGGAGGGCGTATGCTTTTAGGTAATACAACCAACAAGGAGGGTTACTCACAATGGAATTAGTACATAAGGCAGAAAAAGCACTGGAGGGGCCGTTTGCCAGCCTGCCACCACTACCAAAAGATGCTCGAAAAGGCCTGGCCGGTATCTGGCCGTGGCTGGCGCTGATTGCCGGTATATTACAGTTGGTGGCCGCGTGGGGGCTCTACACTTGGGCGCGCGATATTGACAAATGGGTCGAATGGGCAAATAGCTGGTCGGCTTCGGTGGGCGGCCCTACTACTAATTCCGGGCTGACCCTGTGGGTGTGGATTGCCATTATCGTACTGGTCGTTGACGCCGTTATCCTGCTGGTGGCTTTTCCTAAACTGCAGAAAAAACAAAAAGCTGGTTGGGACCTGTTGTTTTTGGCGGCGCTTATTAACTTGGTCTACGGTATCGTCAGCTTGTTTATCGACGGCCGCGGCGGTATTAGCGGTTTATTCTGGGCACTGCTTGGCTCGGCCATTGGCTTTTACCTGCTCTTCCAGGTGCGCGAATTCTTTGGCGGCAAAGCGCTGAAGTCCAACAGCTCCAAGTAGCCAAAACAGCCAAATAAGCAAAACCCGGGCCAAAAGACCCGGGTTTTTGTTCCATTTGATAAGAATAAATTCTTCTTAGTATACATTATAGCACACCTGTCAAATAAAGTCAATATCCTATCCCTGTTAAATTGCTATTTCACGGGCTTTTCACGCTGTAAAATTAGTCGATCGCGGCGACCTTGGTGGCGCATATCAGGCAGTTGTCCTCGCGCAGACGGTCAGCGCGCAGACGGTCGGTGGCTTTCCACCAGGGTTCCACATCGCGGTAGCCCAGCCAGTCGGCGGCCCGGCGTAGCCACCAGCCCATACGGCCGTAAATATGCAGTTTGCCCCACACTACTACTGCCCACCCTTTGCCTACTGGCGTGATATAAATCGGGGTTTTAGGCTTGTAGGCCAGCGGCGCTTTGCCTGCGGCGTGGCGCTTAAGATTGCGTGTCAAATATATCGCGTCATGTAGTGCCGTTTGTGCCATGCCGGTGTACTTGGTGTCGGCATTGTCGCCAATAACGAATACGCCAGGCCAGGCCTGGAGGAGCTGGTCTACCTGAACCCGGCCGTTATCTGACAGGATAAAACCGTTTTCTTTGTAAAACGGGTTATTAGCGATACCGGCCGTCCAGATAACAGTATGGGAACGCACCGGCTTGCCGTCTAACAGCAGCGCGTCGGCGGATTCGGCTTGCACGGGCCTGGCAAAGTACAACTTGACACCGAGTTTGCGCAGGCGTTTGGCCAAAGCGCGCGACACGCTCTCGGGCATGCGCGGCATCAGACGCGGCGCGGCCTCTACTAAATCGACGTGGATCTTGCGTTTGGACTTAATGCCATGTTGCTTCATCAGGTATTTAATATAGCTAGGTAGTGCTCCGGCCAGCTCTACGCCGGTCGGGCCGCCGCCGATGACGATATAATTACTGTCGGGTTCGCTTTTGTCGGTGAGCTGTTGGTGCAAATGGGCTTTTAGCTTCTCGGCGTCGTGCAGAGATTTGATACCGAATGAATACTCGGCCATACCAGGTATGCCAAAATAATTAGTGACATTGCCGAGTGCTAGTATCAGAATGTCGTATTCCAGTTTGGCGCCACTTTTAAGTCGCAGGGTTTTGGTTTTGCGGCTGAGTTTGACAGCGCTATCAATGATAATTTCTATGCGCTTGCCCGCGAAGACTTCGCCTAAAGGTATGGTGGATACGACTTTACTGCCGCCGGTGGCGGTATGGTACATCATCGGATAATATTCGAAGAACGGTTTGTTAGATACCAGCGTAACCTGAAACTGTGGATGGCCAGCCAACTCCAGCGCGGATTTTACTCCGCCAAAACCGCCACCCACTATAACAACCTGTTGTTTTTTCATACAAGATTCTTATTTATATTGCTTATGCCCCACAGTATATCAGATAACCATAAGTATATTGCACAGATAGGTTTTTGCAGGTACTCTAAGTGGTAATATATTATGCGAAAATTCATAGATGCTTTACGGGGGGCTGGTTTTGACGGCGAAACGGACGATTCGCCCGAGGCCAAAGACAAATATAGCCACGATGCCTCGCTGTTCGAAATCCGGCCCGAGCTGGTGGTCTATCCTAAAAACAGCGCCGATGTGCAAAAGCTGGTTAAGACCGTGCTGCAAGAGCGCGCCGGCAACCCAAAGCTCAGTATCACTGCCCGCAGCGCTGGTACCGACATGTCGGGCGCGGCTATCAACGAATCGATTATTGCCGATTTTACCAAGCATTTTGACAAGGTGCTGGAGATGAGCGCCACTAGCGCGCGCAGCCAGCCCGGGGTGTACTATCGTGATTTCGAGAAAAAAAGTCTGCGCCACAACGCGCTACTGCCGCCCTATCCGGCATCCAGGGATATGTGTACCATCGGCGGTATGGTCAATAACAACTCGGGCGGCGAAAAGTCGCTGGAATACGGCAAGACCGATAATTTTGTCACTGAACTCAAAATAGTGTTGGCCGACGGTAACGAATACGTGGTAAAGCCCCTGGACAAGAAAGGCCTGCAAGCCAAACTAAAACAAAAAGATTTTGAGGGCGATCTATACCGCCGCACCTACAAGTTGCTTGATGATAATTATGAAATTTTACAGTCTGCCAGGCCGAATGTGTCCAAAGATTCGACCGGCTACCACCTCTGGGATGTGTGGAATCGTGACACTGGCGTGTTTGATCTAACCAAGCTGTTTGTGGGTGCTCAGGGTACGCTGGGGCTGACAACCGAGATGAAGTTCCGGCTGGTAAAGGCGCCGAAACACTCTGGCACGTTGGTGATATTCCTACGCGATCTGAAAGACCTGGGTAGGATGATTAACGCTGTACTCAAACACAAACCGGGCGCGTTCGAGGGCTTTGACAACCATACGCTGATGCTGAGCATCCGCCTGTTCTTCTCGTTCCACAAATTAATTGGCTGGTCAGAAACCATAAAACTAGGTGTCCAACTGATTCCTAACGCGCTGATGATGTTCAAGGGTATACCTAAGATGGTGCTGCTAGTAGAATTCAACGGCGATACGCCGGACGAGGTAGCGCAAAAAGTGCATGACCTTAGGATGGATCTAAGCCCTTTCAAACACCGCGCGGTGTTTGAAGAAGATGAAAACGAGATGAAGTCACGCAAGTTTTGGATTATGCGCCGGGCCAGTTTTAAGTTGTTGCGTGAAAAGGTCAAAGACAAACATACGGCACCCTACATTGATGATCTGGTCGTTAACCCGGAACATTTGCCGGAATTCTTGCCTAAAATTCGCAAGATACTCAAGAAATACAAACTGCTTGCCACCATTGCCGGACATATGGGCGACGGCAATTTTCATATCATTCCGCTTATGAAGCTTGAAGACCCTAAAGAGCGCGTTAAGCTAGAGCCAAGTATGCGCGAAGTCAACGAACTGGTGCTAATGTACGGCGGCAGTTTAAGCGGCGAGCATAACGACGGTCTGGTGCGCGGCCCGTGGCTGGAAGAGATGTATGGCAAAAAGGTCGTCAATCTCTTTCGTGACGTAAAGAAAATATATGACCCGGAAAATATCTTTAATCCTAATAAAAAAGCTGATGCGACGTGGGAATACTCATTCAGCCGCGTCCGCGAACACTTTTAGGCATAATGGAGGAGACACCCCTTCAGGGTTTCTTACCCTACCCCACGAAACAGGTCTCGCGGGGACCCCGTTTATCGCGCGGGGCGCGGGCAAAGCCCGACGCTTCGGCTGCTCTTCCCGATGCGCCATGTCCTATAGCTACTTTTACCCAAAAAATCTTAAAAAGATGCGAGCGAACTTAGGCAGTTTGCCTGGTCGGTATGAACAGCAGGTCGCGTAGTAATCGGGCGATTGTTTGGCGGCGGTCACTGCGCGCTGTTGCCTGACTAAGAGCCCTTAGTAAGTGCTGTTGATAATCTATAAGTTTGGTCAGGTCCGGGATTTCCTGACTGAGAAGCACAACAAAGTCTTGCAAGCAATGCTGCTTGGCGTACGCCGCAAGCAGTACCTTGGGCTCTTTGCAGCCTAATGTTGTAAGTATAACTACAATATCTTCCACCATTTGTTCTGTGAGTTCTGGCAGTTTAGTCTGGTCAGTATCCTCTGATGCTAAAACTTGCTCCAGGCGACTTATGGCCTTAGCTAATTCCGGCTCTAATGGCTGGTTGTCCAATACGAGTTCGCGCAAGAGCTGCTTGTACGGAGCGAACAAGTCGTCAGTGGTTTCTGTTTGGCTGTTTTGTTCTATTGGATCGGCCATGAAACTGCGTTCTGCTTGAGGTGACTCTGTTTCTGCAAGCGTATCAAACAATTTCGATTCGGTTTTTGGACTATCGAACAGCTCCATTAGTTCGGCTGTGAACTGCGCGGTGTCAATAGTTTGCTCTGGCGTTGCCAAGGCCATTTCTGTGGTATCCGCTAAAGCCTCGATGTTATCTGTATTAGGTGTCTCGAGTACGAAATCTATAAAATCGGTCTCTTCTTCCAGGGATAGGTCGGCAAGAGAAAGCTCGTCTGTGGCCAGCGCCGCTTCATCTACTGACTCTTGAGTAGCTTGTGTTACGAAAGTTTCTATATCGGCGGCATCTGGCAGCGTCTCAGATAAAGTTTCACGAGGTACATGAGTGTCATCTTGAGCTCGGGTCGCTTCGATCTGAGCCTGCTCGGCCATAAACATTGCTTCTGCCGGGCTTGGCTTTGGCTGCGATTCAACCAGTAATTTTTCTGGAATCGGCGCGGGTGTTTGGGTTGGCTGTTCTGGTGCGGTGCCAAGTATTTGGGCGATTTCTCTTGCCTGCCACTCAAGCTCGTTTTGGCGTTGTATAGCCGGTGTTAGTTCTTGTAAGGGTGGATTAGTTATTTGTTCGGTCTGAGCTTGCGCTACCAGCTCATCAACGTGTCGCCGGGTCTCGGTCAGGCCGGATTCTATCTGTATAGCCTCCGGCGTGGCTTCGGTGGCAATGCCTATTGCTTCCTCTGTCCTGGCTATTTCGTCCTGCGGCTTCGACTCTTTGGCTATAACGGCAATTTTTGTATCGGTTAGTGAAGTATCAGCTTTGCTTTGTTCAGAATGTTTGGTTTTTTCTTTGGCTTTATAATTTGAGAATGCACCTGGCCGACGCTCCTCAACAGGTGTGTTTCGGCGCTCAACATAACTTTGCGCTTGCTCGGTAGCCTTTTCTTCGCCTAATGTTTCTACGATAACGTCATGCATCGCACATTTGCCGAAATCCCCGATTGTAGCGTTATGATGCGCCGGAATTTTGTCGAACGCATTCTGGTCCAGGTCTTGCGTAAGGACTCCGGACTCCTCGGCTTTACGCCGGTCCGGTGTGGTTGGCTCCTCGGCGCCTTCTAGTTCAGGCATGGCCCTGTTGCTTGCGGCCTAGGGCTACAAGCGCGCCGGCGTATGTTTTGATTTCTTCTTCGGTCATATCATTTTCGATAATGTGATCTATGCAGCGAAAAATTCCATCCTGCACGGTAGAAGTCGCGCCCTTAAAGGTTATTGGTAATAACAAGTCCTCTTCAGGCAAATCCCCTAATATGTTTTCAAAGATATGACTGGCGAAGCCAAGCTTTTCTTCGTCTAGTTCTTGGATAGTATTGGGCGCGGCTCTCTCAAGTTCCATAATTTTATAGTAGCTTTTTACGATGCTTATGGCAACCAGTAATCAAATGAAATTATTATCGAAAACAGCAGCAATACTACCAGCGAGTAGCCAAACATCTTTCTGGCCCATTTGACGGGCTCGGTCATTTGGTAGCCCTGCAGACCGTTATAGAGCCAGTAGATGCCAGCGCCGGTGACTACGAATAGGTATGTCAGACTGGGGCTGCTATATATAGCTAACACAATGGAGCTCATGACAAAACCTAAGATACCCCACAGGACTCGCCGTTGAGTGGCTTCTATTCCCTTGCGATGTGGCAGAACCTTGATCTTGGCGCTGGCGTATTCGTCTGCCCGGAAGATGGTTATGGCCCAAAAATGCGGCAATTGCCACATGACCAGCACCAAGAACAGTCCGAAAGCCACAGCATCCAGCCGCCCGGTGACAGCCGTGTAGCCCGCGACTATAGAAGCGGCTCCAGGTAATGTACCGACCTCAGTGGCGTAGTTGGTGTTACGTTTGGCCCAGCCGTATACGACAACATAGAAGAAAACCGCCAAGATACCGATTAAGACGGTTAATAAATTGGTAAAAATAGCTAATATGAACAAGCCGGCAACACCCAGCACGCCTGCGTATCTGAGCGCGGCTTGTAAACTAACGCTGCCTGTCACGAGAGCGCGGCTGCGTGTGCGTTTCATTTTTTTATCAATGTCGCGGTCGACATAGTTATTGAGTACGCAGCCACAAGCTACCACTAGTGCCGTGCCGATGACGGTGGCGATGAGCTTCGGCATGTCTACATCGCCGCGCGACGCGAACATAAAACCGGCCAAAGCCGTTATGGCATTGGCACGGACAATGCCAGGTTTGGTAAGTTGGTAGTATGTCCTCAACATTTAGCCTTATACTACCACATACTAGGGGAGGGCAGCCCGATGCGCGGATTTATTTCGCGCCCGGCGCGATGAGAGGTGAAAATGCCTGTGACATTTTGCAAGGCAATCTTCCGATGCAAACTATGTTTGCAATCGTGAAGTTGCGAGCCCGCGGAATGCGGGATATTCCCCTCTCATAATTCCCGTGCTATAGTGGTTATGATATACGAAATAGCTGAGGGTCTTAAGGGTCAATGGCAAAACGCAAAGAAAATCAGAACAAGTCTACATGGCTTACCTTACTCGGTTTTGCCAGTTTAGGTCTTTCTTTCCTGGTTATCGCGGTACTCATGCGCGGCCGTGACATCGCCTTGCTCAATCCAAAAGGTTTTATCGCCGACGAGCAGTATCGGCTGCTGGTAGTTTCGACCTTAATTATGCTTGGATTCGCCGCGCTGATCCTCTTTTTCCTGTACTTCTTTGCCTGGAGATACCGCGAAACTAACCAGAAGACCGTACATGATCCTAGTGCAGGACGAAGTAAATTGTTGATCTTTACAGCCTGGGCTGCTCCGATTTTGGTTTTCATAGTGTTGGCATCGCTCATGCTGCCCGCTACCCAGAAGTTAGAGCCGCAACGATCTATTGAGTCCGACAACGAAGAGATGACCATTCGGGTGGTTGCCATGCGCTGGAAATGGTTATTTATGTATCCAGAGCAAGATATAGCGACTGTGAACTTCGTGCAAATACCGGCCGACACCCCTGTGCGTTTTGAGCTGACAGCGGACGAAGCGCCGATGAATTCATTTTGGATCCCGCACCTCGGTGGTATGTTGTACGCAATGACCGAACACGTCAATCCGCTCAACCTGATGGCTCACACGGTCGGTGATTACGATGGCGGTGCTGCCGAGGTAAACGGCAGTGGTTTCGCTGGTATGAGATTTACTGCTCGAGTAAGTACGAGGGGTGATTTTGACAACTGGGTCGCGGAAACAACCGCATCTTCAATCGTACTCGATGACGAAGAATACGCGCGGCTTCTGAAACCCAGCGAGGACAACCCAGTCGCGATATACAGTAGTCCGTCCAACAGAGAGTTGTTTGATAATCTGCTGGCAAAATACGCTGGATCGCATAGTCATGATAGTGTTTCTGAACACGCGGGAAGCGAAGGACATTACTGATGAGAGAATTTCTGCTTGGCAAACTGGACGGAAGCGCTTTGCCGCACGAATGGCATACCATCGCCGGCTCTATATCTTTCATACTCATGGGCCTTGCCATTATTGGCTTTATTACCTACAAAAAACGCTGGACATGGCTCTGGAAAGAGTGGCTGACTTCGGTCGACCCAAAGAAAATAGGCATTATGTATTTCATCGCTGGCGGCGCTATGCTGCTGCGCGGTGGTTTGGATGCCATTATGCTCTGGTTACAGCAGGCTTTGGCCTCGGGTGGTACTGGGTATCTATCGGCGCAGCACTTCCAGGAAATCTTTACCGCGCACGGCAACATCATGGTGTTCTTTGTAGCTATGGCGCTTATATTCGGGTTTATAAACTACATTGTGCCGCTCCAGATTGGCGCGCGTGATTTAGCGTCCCCGTTTTTGAATACGCTGGGCTTCTGGCTCTATATAGCCGGTGTTGTGATGATCAATATGTTCTTTTTCGTGGGCGGCGAATACGCTGCGACCGGATGGCTGGCTGTTGCTCCGCTGTCCGGACCGGAATTCAGCCCGGGCGTGGGAATGGATTACTGGATATGGAGCCTGCAGATTTCGGGCATAGGAACTACCTTAGGTGGAATTAACTTTATCATGACTATTCTTAAGATGCGCGCGCCAGGTATGTCGCTCATGAAAATGCCGCTGTTTACCTGGGGTAGCTTATGTAGCATGATTATGGTAGTTACTGTTTTCCCGCTGCTGACTATGACAATCTTCCTGACATTCTTTGACCGCTATCTTGGTACGCACTTCTTCACGACGACAGGTGGCGGTAATCCTATGATGTACACGAACCTGATTTGGATGTGGGGCCATCCGGAAGTGTATATCATCATGCTGCCGTCGTTCGGTATATTTTCGGAAGTTGTGTCTACTTTCAGTCGGAAACCCGTCGCTTTCTACAAGACTGCTGTGGCCGGCATAATTGGCGTCGCGTCGATTTCTTTGCTGGTATGGCTGCACCACTTCTTTACCATGGGTGCCGGCGCTAATGTCAACTCAGCCTTTGGTGTCGCAACTATGCTGATCGGAATACCAACGACGGTACTGATGTTTAACTGGATCGGTACCATGTATAAAGGTCGTATACGCTTTACGACACCAATGCTGTGGTTTCTGGCGTTCCTCGTTGTCTTTGCGACAGGAGGGATAACAGGCATCCTTCTGGCTATCCCGCCGGTTGACTTCCAGCTTCATAACAGCCTGTTCTTGGTAGCCCACTTCCATTCAACCGCGGTCGGCGGCGTGCTGTTCGGTATTTTTGCCGGCCTAACGTACTGGTTCCCCAAGATGACCGGTATTCGTCTGAACGAGCGTATCGGCCGCTATTCGGTTTGGGCTTGGGTAATTGGTTTCTTCGTGTCTTTCACTCCGCTGTATATTCTAGGACTAATGGGCGCGACCAGACGACTCGATCGTTACGACGCCTCGACCGGCTGGCAGCCGTTCTTTATTATGTCACTGATTGGTGGTCTGATTATTGCCTTAGGCGTAGCGTTGCAGATCGCGCAGATCGTCGCTAGCTACATGCAGAAACGTCGTTTAGCCGACACCACCGGCGACCCTTGGGACGGGCGTAATCTGGAATGGGCGACCGTATCCCCGCCACCAAGCTACAACTTTGCCGTTATACCGGAGGTGAAAACGCGTGATGCGTTCTGGGAGATGAAACGTTTGCATATGCCTAAACCCAAATATGAAGATATCCACATGCCGAAAAATACTGCCACAGGTATCTATATTTCCCTACTCGCATTCCTAGCTGGTTTCGGTTTCGTATGGGAAATTAACTGGCTCGCGATTGTTTCAATAATTGGCGTGATTGTTGTCTTGGTGGTTCGACTGTTCGACGAACATACCGAATACACGATTCCGGCTGATGTGGTAAAGAAAATGGAAGAAGTCAGGACAGACGAAATTAAAGCGATAGAAAAAAAGTATGACGCGGACGAAGAGGACATGGGTATAATTGAGTTCGTAAAGACTGTGTCTGGTTGGGCATTAGGCCTGGTAGGAGGCAAACGATGAGTCCCGTTAGACCTCAAAAGACCTTCCATTATCACTGCACGGTTGAAGCATGCGCACGTGTTCAGACGTTCATCAAAGGTTCTGGGTTAAGTGAGGGTCTAACGGGATGACCAGCCACCACTCCGCGGCAGAAAAGGAACACGAAGCAGCGGCTACGGACCGAACGATGTTTGGCTTCTGGGTCTATCTGATGACCGACCTCTTAATGTTCGCGGTGCTGTTCGCGGTGTTCGCGGTGCTGCGGAACAATACTATGGGTGGGCCAACTGGCGCCGATCTTTTTAGTCCGGTGCTGGCGCTGGCCGGGACTTTAATTCTCTTGACTAGCAGTTTTACCGCTGGCATTGGTATGATTGCTGCCCGCCGCGGCAACATAAACCAGGTGTTTCTGTGGTTTGGTATTACGTTCTTGTTGGGCCTGGCATTCCTGGGCTTGGAAGTGTACGAATTTGCTGAGTTTATTCACGAAGGCCACACCATGACAGTCAACGCGTTCTTGTCTTCGTTCTTTGTGTTGGTCGGTACTCATGGTCTGCACATACTATCCGGTCTGCTATGGCTCGGAATTATTCTGGCATTTGTTGTAAAACGGGGACTGAGCAAGAGTAATGTACGCAAGCTTGCCCTGCTCAGTCTATTCTGGCACTTCCTGGACATTGTCTGGATATTTATCTTCACGGTAGTTTACTTAATGGCATTCGTATGAGTCCAGTTACACTCCAAAAGACTTACGACCTTTGCAGTACGGCTGAATCCCGGTACTTGCTTCAATCATTCTTCAAACAAAAGACAATTAAGTGGAGTGTAACGGGATGAGTACAGAATCACACACGACTAGCAAGACAAATAGTGAGCACGGCGCAACCGGGTCCTATATCATTGGCTATATTTTGTCTCTGATATTCACCCTCATACCATACTTCATGGTTGTCAATAAGTATTTAGAAGGTACTGCTCTGCTGGTAACGATACTTAGTATCGCGGTTCTACAAATGATCATACAGCTGGTATTTTTCTTGCACCTAGGACGAGGGCCAAAACCGTTTTATAACATTGTATTCTTCTTTGCGACGGCAGGCGTCATTGTAATCACAATAGGTGCTTCCCTGTTTATTATGAATAATTTGTATCGCAACATGTCACCAGAGGAAGTGACTCAGAGGCAGGCACAAAGAGAAGGTATATCTCAAGTCGGCGGCAAAGAAACAGGTGCCTGCAAGGAGAACAAAGATAACCATGTATTAATAATCAGCGATGGCGTGGTCAGCCCCGCTTTTGTCCAGGCATATTTGTGCGATACCCTGACGTTTATAAATGAAGATGCTTTGGCGCGTGAAATAGTGTTTGGCACTTATCCCACGCGCGAGAGTTACGGCGGAGAGTTCGAGATAGTATTGGACGATGCGCGGCCCGAGACCATTACGCTCAATCAAGCCGGAGATTTTACTTTCTACGACTACTTCGATCCTAGCGTTGTAGGTTACTTCTCCGTAGCACCCAGATAAAATGGTATAATCCTGAACATGCAAAGCAAAGCCACCAAGCTACTGGCTGTGATGTTGAGTGTGAGTTTGGCTATACTGATTTTCCATGTGGCATTCAAGTATGTCAGTGTGGTGGCATATCAAGAAGAGCATCTGGCTTGGTTTGAGCTATCCAACCGCTTTGATATGAATGACGAGAACAGTGTGCCGCAGTGGTTCACGCTGGTCGTGTGGCTGGCTATAGCCGCCGGTTCGTTTTTGGCTTCGCGGTTGGCGGCCCGACGTGATGAGCGTTGGCTGTGGAACGTGATAGCGTTTATAGCCCTACTTTCGTCGCTAGATGACGCAGCGGCTATTCACGAGTCTGTCCTGGGTTTGCTTCACTTGGCGGTGTTTGATGAGGCACCGGCGACCCTGGTACGGAATGCTTGGCTGATCATCTTGCCCTTTGTACTGGCCGGGCTAGGTTGGGTACTATTCTGGACGGCACGTTTGCTCCCCAGACGAACTACTGTGCTTATGGCGGTTGGCGGCGTGATTTTTATCATGGGCGCGGTGTTTATAGATTCTGTCATAAACACGGTTTCTCCCAGATCTTTTATGGAACAAGGCGTCCTTGCCGGGGCGGAGGGTGGTTTACAGCTCGTCGGTTCAATAATTATACTCTACGCGGTTGCCGATTATCTGGAGCGTCACCATCATAAAGCCTTAGCCGCAGGTTTAGAAAAAATATCTGACCGGAGCCAGTGAATAAATGCTGACCGTCAGGCCGCTATAGCCAGCGGCAGACCCGTACCTAAAGAAAGCAGCTTAATTAAAAACCCCTCTTCCCAAGAAGAGGGGTTTTTCCGGATACAGGCAGGTATTTTATTCGAGCGTGTCTCTGGCTTCGTCGCCATGTACAATCAAAGCGTAGATGACGAGGATATTGACCACCATCATCAAGATTGACCAGAATGGATACACCGGCACAAAACCGAAGTTCGCAATCAAGGCTAAACCGCTGATAATGATACCGACTACACGGCCCCACATCTTCCCTGACATAATTGCCGAACCGGCAAAGAGCAAGATTATACCAAATATCAGGTGAATCCAGCCCCATGATGTGTAATCAAGCAGCCAAAGGCTTTCTTCTGCTACTACGTAGACAGAACTATTAAACAGGCCTACCAGGCCGGCGATAGCGTGCAGTACACCTACGAGCACGAGCATAAAACCAGCAAAGTATACCCAGCCAACCCAGCCGGATACATCATCCGGTGTTGTTTGACGTTTTGCCATTTAGAGGTCCTCCCATTAGTTATACTGTGAGTATAGTACTTTGCGCTCCACAAATGCAAAGCTAATTCAATTATAGGCTGTGGATAAGTCGGTGCTTTTAGGTGTTAAATAATTTTCTTTGTTGACTTTTTGCACAACCTGCAAAACAATGTAGCCATAAGTAAGGAGGGTTTTTATAGTGGATACATCAATGCGGGAATTGTGGTGGGTACCATTAGTGAGAGGTTTGGCCGCCATTGCGTTCGGGGTGCTTGTGCTGATATGGCCGGCTGCTTCCATAAGCATAGTAGCAATACTGTTCGCTGGGCTGCTGGCAGCCTACGGCATCCTGGATATCGTGAACGGCTTTCAGGGCATTACCCGACGTCCTATAGGTATTTTGCAGGTGCTGCTTGGCTTGCTGGAGATGGGTATAGTAATTTATCTGTTTCGTAATGCCGGTAGCGGCCTGACACTGGCCATTATGGGTCTTTTAATGGCAGTCGCTTTCATTGCATTAGGATTGGTTGCCCTGGGTTCGGCTATTTTGAATGATGCCTCAGGCGGTTACCGCTGGGTAATTGGTATTATCGGGGTTATCACGATTTTTGTCGGTATCAGTATCGCTCGGGCTCCAGTCATAAGTATCAGCGGCGTTATTTACGCCCTTGGTATATTTGGTCTGTTTGTCGGACCCTTAGAAATCGCCGCGGCTTTCATGCTGAAGAACGATAAAAGTACGGCCTAAGGTTTGCCAGGCTTTTGACAGTATATCGGTCAGATCAATGCTCTGGCTCCTCACGTTCTATATTCGCTTTTAGGGTAGCTGGTTGCGAAAAGCGCACGGAGCGAGTATAAATAAAAGCTATAAGCAAGGAGATATTATGAGCAATCAAAACCAGATCGTTGTGCCGGGGTGGCTGCGTATCAGTAAGGTCATCGCGTATCTGCTCTATGTTTGGGTAATTATAGGCGTCGTCAGCTTGGTTCTGCGTGTTTTTCTGCTGCTTTTTTCAGCCAATCCCAACACCTCTTTCGTTGATTTTGTCTACCGGGTTTCGGCCGACTACCTGGAGCCGTTCCGTGGTATCTTCCCGGCCAAAACCGTCGGTGAGACCGGCTATCTGGACGTGGCGGCCTTATTTGCGGTCATTGTCTATTTGTTCATTATGTGGGGCTTTGCGTCATTAGTATCTTACATTCAGTTCAAGATAGATCAGTCTGTACGCGACCAAGAGAAAGAACTTGCCCAACTTAAGGCAGAAAAGGCCGCGGCTGCCAACCGTCAACAAATTGCCGTCAAAAAGGCTCCGGCCAAGCGAGTCTGATAACAAACGGCTTAACGACATAAAAATACCCCTGCCTAGCAGGGGTATTTTTGATATAGCTTCGAGATAGGGTTTAACAAAATTCTTCTCATTATACATTATATCATACATGTCAATTATTTGTCAAGTATCACGTAATCTCTCAATACCTTAGCAACAAAAATGCAGCGCGTC
>CAYWFI010000013.1:0-17142 GCA_964458165.1 uncultured Candidatus Saccharibacteria bacterium | reverse complement strand
CCCAACCATCGACTTCCGCGTACATGGTAAAAAAGTCGTACATATTCCAGATCATACTAAGCTTACGCGCCACATCGCCTACCTCTTTGTCTTGCAGAGAAAAATCTTCTCCGTTGAGCAGTGGACTAGACAACAGCAAAAAGCGCAGTGAGTCGGCGGAGAAATTGTCCATAAGCTCATTAGGATCGGTGTAATTACCGTAACTTTTGCTCATCTTGCGGCCATCGTTACCGGCGACATTACCTGTCACAATCACATTCTTAAAAGAATTTTCACCGAATAACGCAACGCTCATGGCGTGCATGTAGTAAAACCAGGCACGAACCTGGCCGATATATTCAACGATAAAATCACCCGGGAAGTTAGTGTCAAACTTTTCTTTGTTCTCGAATGGATAATGGAACTGGGCGAACGGCATTGACCCTGCCTCGAACCAGCTGTCTAAGACTTTGTCGATACGCCTATATTCTACTCCGTCTAGCTCGAAGGTAACATCATCTACCCACGGCCTGTGATAATCCTCTAATTCTTGTCCTGATAGCTCCTTGAGCTCCGCGTAAGATCCGATGACTTTGACAAGTTCGTTGCCGTCCCTGTCCGTACCCTTCCACACGGGCATGGCGGTTGCCCAGAAACGGTCGCGGCTTAAGTTCCAATCCGGCGCCGACTCGACTGTTTTAGCGAAACGACCGTACTTCACGTGCTCCGGGAACCAGTTAATAGGATCGTTTTTTTCAAGCATTTGGGTACGCTGGCTATCTATATCCATAAACCAGCTTGGATGCGCACGGTACATAAGCCGCGTACCGCAGCGGTGGCAGTGCGGATAGCTGTGGCGATAATATTCGATCTTCCACACAGAACCACGCCACGGCTCAGTCCGTTCCTCGCGGACGCCTTGCACCGCATCCGAGGCCGTGGCCCCGTGACCGCCAGCGTACATGTCTTTTGCTATTTGTTTATTTATTTCCCACACATTTTTACCAGCCCACGGACCCTCAGTAAACAAACCGTTTTGATCGAGCGTATGCACTACCGGGATATCCTTTTGTTTCGCGAGCTCGAAGTCTTCCTCGCCGTACGCAGGCGCGAGATGCACGATACCCGTACCGGATTCAGTACTTACGTAGTCCGCGTGCCAAATTTTATGCGCGTTCCCGCCACGATTTACGCCAAGCAGCGGTTCGTATGTTTTCCCGACCAGCTCCGAGCCCGGTAATGTACGCAAGACATTGTATTCAAGTGGTTGGTGTTTTTCGTCTGTTAAAACTTTGGGTATGAGCTCGGTCGCGAGGATTAACTTTTCGCCCGCGACTTCAACTTCGCTATATTCAAGCGCTTCGTTTACCGCTATAGCCGTGTTGGCGGGCAGTGTCCAGGGAGTAGTTGTCCATGCTAGCAGTGACGCGTCAGAATCCGTCAGTTTGAACTTTACATACACGGAGGGGTCTGTGACATCTTGATAAGCACCCGCGTCCATGGTTACTTCGGCTTTACTGAGCGGCGTGGCATCAAGCGTACAGTACATGAGCACCTTTTCGCCCTCATAGATCTTGCCCTTCTCGTACAGGGTTTTGAAGGCCCACCAAATACTTTCCATGTAGCCACGGTCCATAGTTTTGTAGGCGCCCTTAAAATCCACCCAGCGGCCAATTCGGTCTACCACGTCTTCCCAGTCCGAGCTGGTCTGTACCATATTCTCGCGGCAAGCAATGATGTACTTCTCGATGCCGTACTCAAGCACTTCTTCCCTTGAGTGAATACCAAGCTTCTTCTCCGTAAAACGTTCGGCTGGCAAACCATGACAATCCCAGCCCCAAACACGCTCCACACGCTTGCCTTTCATTGTCTGATAGCGCGGCACCGCGTCCTTTACGATCGAACTGAGCAGCGTACCGTGATGCGGCACGCCAGATATAAACGGCGGGCCATCGTAGAATACATAGGCGTTATCGGCCGGTCGGTTTTCTACCGACTTCTCAAACGTCCTGTCTTGTTTCCAGCGCCGCACCCAATCTTTTTCGTATTCGATCGCTCTGCGCCTGGTGCCTGATTTGAACTTCACGCGGTTGTCTCCTTAAAAAATAGAAGCCACTTCTTTCGCTGTCAGACCCTTCTTCACACAAGGTTACAAAGGGGGTACCATCTGACTTCCAAAGAAATGGCTCTTACTTACGACATTACGGAGTCTCGGCCGGCAGGTTCTACTTGGGCAATCCCGTTCTTCCTACTCCTCGCGGTTGATAGCCGCTCTTCGCTAGTCAGCGAACGGATTAACTTCATTCTACATCTAGAACAACAAAAACACAACGACTTACCACTGTTAAGACTTACGCGTAATTATTGCTGCGCGTAGTACGCCAGGTCGTTCATAAGTGGAAGCTTATCTACTCCTTGCCACATCTGCTGCATAACACCGTCGTTAGCAACAGCCAAAACCACCGGATACTCCATAACCCCGTAGAGCCGGGCGGTTTTGGCCCCCTCTATACTGTCGATATTATGGGTCTCTAGTGTCTCGCCAGGATGAAAACGCTGGAAATCAGCAATGTACTCCTCTACCCTGCGGGCATGCTCAGATTTGGGCCGATACAGTACGATTACACGCATACGGTTATTGTAGAGGGTTCAGGGTGTCGGTTCAAGAACCTCAGCGCTATACAATCTGATATGCATGTACGGTTTCGAAAAATATCCCTCAAACAGAAAGGCCAATCTACCCGTGAACTCGAAAGCCCACTGGGCTTTCTCGGGGTAAAGGGTATGAGGGTGAAAAGAAAAAGGGTTCAGGATTACCGCACCCTGAACCCTTCACCCTATGCCCTCTGGTTGCTCTTAGGAGCAGCCAGTCGTGCTACCGCACGAAGTACAGACATAGCAGCTGCCAGCTTTTTGCGTCTGGTTGCCGCAGTTGTAGCACATTGGTGCTGCCGGGTCGATAACAGCTTCAGCTGGCTTGTTTGCCGCGGCAGCCGGTACTGCCGCCGAAGCGGGCGCGGCTTTTGCTTCTTGCCTTATTGAAGGTGATTCCAAAGGAGCTTCAGCTTCCTGCGCGACTTGCGCGCTGACACCTAGCAGGCTGGTCTGCTCGGCTGGCATATCATCAATGCTGGCAAGCCCTAGCTCAAGACGATCATCGAATGACAGATACGTCAGCGCCAGGCGACGGGCGATGTAGTCTACTAGCGAGCTGGCGGTGCGAATCTCTGGGTCGTCGGTGATACCAAACGGCGCGAAACTGGTGCTGCTAAACGACCGCACGTAGCTCTTGAGCGGCACGCCGTACTGCAGGCCGTGGCTCATACTGATAGCAAAAGCATCCATAACGCCGCGCAGCGTTGAACCTTGCTTGGCAATATTAACGAATATCTCGCCGGGGGTACCGTCTTCGTATTCGCCCACGGTGACATAGCCGTGCGTACCAGCAACCGTGAATGAAAACGTTTTAGAGTTGCGGACTTTTGGCAGATTGCGGTGTACGGCGCCTTTGACAATAATCTTGTCGTTGATGCTTTCGACCGACTCGGCAGCCACTTCGTTTTTGGCATTGCCACCCTTCTTCATCATCGACAGCGGCTGGCCAACCTTGCAGTTGTCGCGGTAGATAGCCACAGCCTTAAGGCCGAGCCTCCAGGAGTCTATGTGCAGCTGTTCTACATCCTCTACACTGACGTCCTCTGGCATGTTGACGGTTTTTGAGATAGCACCAGACAAAAACGGCTGGACAGCACCCATCATGCGCACGTGTCCCGAATAATGGATGGCGTTGTCGCCCATCGAACAGGCAAAGACGGGTTTGTGGTCTTCCTCCAGATGAGGCGCGTCGGTAATTGTCTTTTCGTTGTCGATGTAGGCAATGATGTCGTCGATCTGTTTTTTGTCGTAGCCAAGCGTTTTTAGAGCGCGTGGTATGGTTTGGTTAACAATGGTCATGGTACCGCCGCCAACCAGTTTTTTGAACTTGACGAGGCCCAGGTCTGGCTCGATACCGGTGGTGTCGCAGTCCATCATGAAACCGATGGTACCTGTCGGCGCCAACAGGCTAGCCTGCGAGTTGCGTATGCCATAGAGCTCACCAAGTTCAACGGCTTCGTCCCATGAGCTAGCAGCAGCGCTGAGCAGCTCTTCGGCCACCAGACCAGCGTCGATCTTGCTGACTTCCGCCCGGTGCATTCTGAGCACATTCAGCATACCTTCACGGTCTTTGTGGAAGCCAGCGAACGGACCAACCTGGCGGGCAAGCCTGGCACTAGTGGCATAAGCGTGACCCGTCATCAACGCGGTAATAGCAGCGGCTATCGCCCGGCCTTCGTCTGAATCGTACGGCAGACCCATAGCCATCAATAGCGCGCCGAGGTTAGCGTACCCCAGTCCCAGCTGACGGTAGGCACGGGCATTTTTGGTAATTTTTTCGGTCGGGTATTCAGAATAGCCAACCAGGATTTCTTGCGCCATAAAAACAATTTCGGCGGTGTGTTTGAAAGCTTCGATATCAAAACTAAAGTCGTCTTTTAGAAAATGCAGCAAGTTGATACTGGCCAGGTTGCAGGCCGAGTTATCAATATGCATATATTCCGAGCATGGGTTGGAGCCATTGATCCGACCAGCGTTTGGCGTGGTATGCCAACGGTTGACGGTCGTATCAAATTGCATGCCAGGATCGGCGCATTCCCAAGCGGCTTCGGCAATCTGGCGGAAAACATCCTTGGCGCGAACTGTCTTGACCGTCTTGCCGTCAGTTACGGCACGCAAGTCCCATTCCCGATCCTCTAGGACGGCTTGCATAAAATCGTCGGTAACACGTACCGAGTTGTTAGCATTCTGGTATTGGACGCTGAAGCTATCCTTACCGTCCAGATCCATGTCAAAGCCGTTTTCCTTAAGCACTCTGGCTTTGCGTTCTTCGATGGCTTTGCACCAGATAAATTCTTCGACGTCCGGGTGGTCGGCATTTAATATTACCATCTTGGCCGCACGACGGGTCTTGCCGCCGCTTTTGATAGCGCCAGCGCTGGCATCAGCACCGCGCATAAAGCTGAGCGGACCACTGGCAGTACCCGCGCTCTTGCCAAGCTTTTCGCGGCTAGAACGAATCGCGCTGATGTTTAAACCAGAGCCAGAGCCGCCCTTGAATATCATACCTTCCTCTTTGTACCAGTTCAGGATAGACGGCATAGTGTCATCAACCGCCAGAATGAAACAAGCGCTGGCCTGCTGGGCCCGTTCGGGCGCGCCGATATTGAACCAGACGGGCGAGTTAAACGCCGCGCGCTGGGTGGCTAAAATGCTTTTTAGCTCCTCGCGGAAATCCTCTGCTTCGGAGTCGGTTTCGAAGTAGCCCTCTTGCAGCCCTTGGCGGGTAATAGTGTCAGCAACCCGGTCCACCAGATGCTTGAGCGAAGACTCGCGCCCCTTGGTGCCCGGTGTGCCAGCAAAATATTTTTGCGCCACGATATTAATCGCGTTGAGCGACCAACTGGCCGGAAATTCCACGCCGCGCTGCTCGAAGACCGGCGTATTGGTCATCGGATTGTTAATTATTGAATCGCGTTTGACCCATTTGATAGAGTCGTATGCCCGCGTATTTGGTTTTGTAAAGAACCTTCTTACTCCTAGTCCTGTTGTTTGTGCCATGATTTTATACCCTCACTTCTCTCTTTCGCTGGGACGGCACGTCCTCTAAAAGGCGAAAGGTTTAGTTTTTATTAATTTGTTTGTTCCAGAGTTCCCCCGCTTCTTTTCTTTGGCTCGCAAAGTGGTTTGTTCAGTCTCTCAAAAGAATAAACCCCTAAAGAAGTCTAGCGGAACAGCTCTCCCCGGTTTTCATATCGTTCGCGTATAAACGCCGGGGAGAGCCGTCAAGTCGTTTTAAGACTTGGCGGGCTCTGTACGCAAGTGTTTGATTTGTGACAATTCCTTCTCGAATCCGGCAATGTCTTTGAATCGCCGGTAGACGCTAGCAAAACGCACGTATGCCACTTCGTTGACACCCGCTAATTCGTTCATGACAAGTTCGCCTATCTTGCTGGAGGCAATTTCCGTATCACCACACTCGTAAAGTTTGTCTTCTATACGATCTACTACCTGCTCTATTTCCAGACTGGTAACCGGAGTTTTCTCGCAGGCTCTATATAAGCCTGCCAGTAACTTGTCCCGGCTGAACAGCTCCTGGGCGCCATTGTTTTTGATGACAATCAGCTGTGGACGTTCCAGTCTTTCGTAGGTAGTAAAGCGATGCTGACAAGCAGCACATTCGCGCCTGCGGCGGATAGCTTTGCCCTCTGCTACGTCTCTGGACTCGATCACCTTGGTGTCGGCCAGAGAACATTGGCTGCATTTCATAGTTACTTTACCTTTCCGTATAGCCACCGCGTCCGATTTGCCCGTTCTTAAGTACGGTCCAACGCAACACTGCTTCTATAGTGGAGCAAGCCGCCGGTGAAGCTATAAAATTCGTTTAATTTTTTATCAAAGTGCCAATCGCCGTACCCTACATGTACTAGATATAGCGTATTTGCTTAGAATGATAGCGCTGCATGTAGCGGTTTGCAAGTAAAATGCGGTGTATTATTTACAGCTATGATGATTGTGCTTTAATTGTCAGACTTATCTGGTTTGTTGGTGTCTTTTTTGCGCTTTAAACGGCGTAGGAACGATGGTTTTTCCAAATCCTCGTCGTCTTTGCTCACCGAGCCAAAGAAACTTTCGGCGGTTTTCGAGGAATCATCCCCTTTATCACCCTCTTCGTCTTTATCGTCATCTTTGTCTTCTTTGCTGTGCCAAAACGGCTTGCTTGGCTCATCTTCTTTTTGGAATTCTTCAGCGACATCGTCACCTTCTTTTTTCTCAAGGTCCATATCTATATCCGTCATAGATTTTTCGTTTGTCGAGGCAACAGTTGACTGAACTTCGTTTTGAACAAGAGGCGCGTCGGCAGAACGATTAGCGTAATAAACCGCGTCAAAACCCGTAGCCACAACGGTAATAATAATTTCACCTTGCAGTTCAGGATCTATTGTAGCACCAAATATGATATTAGCATCGGGGTCCGCGGCAGTTGTAATGGCCTCTGCTGCGGTATTTATCTCATGCATGGTCATATCGTTGCCGCCTATGACATTGAACAGAATCCCGCGGGCACCATCGATAGAAACTTCGAGCAGCGGTGATTCAATTGCTTGCTGAGCGGCTTCGACAGCGCGATTTTCGCCGCTGGCGCGGCCGATACCCATCAGGGCGGAACCGGCTGAGCTCATCACGGCTTTGACATCCGCGAAGTCCAGATTAATAAGACCGTTAACCGTTATCAGGTCAGATATGCCCTGAACGCCTTGCCGCAACACATCGTCAGCGACCTTAAAAGCCTCTAGCAGCGGAGTATGCCGATCGATAGTCTGCAATAAACGGTCGTTTGGTATGGTAATCAGCGTATCAACTGACTTGCGGAGACCGTCGATAGCGATTTCTGAATTCCGGCGGCGTTTTACACCCTCGAAAGCAAACGGCTTGGTGGCAAAACCAACTACCAATGCCCCTGTCGCTTTCGCGATCTCGGCCACGATAGGCCCGGCACCGCTGCCAGTGCCGCCACCAGCACCTAGCGTCACGAAAATCATATCAGCGCCTTCTAGAATCTTGGCGATCTCGTCCCGGGATTCCTGGGCCGCTTTTTGCCCGACGGCAGGGTCAGCACCCGCGCCAAGGCCACGGGTTTCATCTTTGCCTATGTGGATTTTGGTTGGAGCAAGCGAGTGATGCAGAGCCTGAGCGTCAGTATTAACCGTAATAAAATCAACGCCGTGCACACCGGACTCTATCATCCTGTTGATAGCCGCGCCGCCGGCACCGCCGACCCCGACAACAATTATCCGAGCAAATGTTTCTATGTTAGGTGTTAGTTGCGGCATTATATGTCTGACTCCCTTTTCCTTAAAGGCAGTATACCCTAAGATACTAAATTCTATCAATTACAAACCGTACAAAAAAAGTAGCCAGGTGATTTTAGTGCTTGCGCCCAAATCGCTTAAACACTTTTTGGGCCATTGAGTTTAGGTTGCCGAGTGTATCCGCCCCTGTACCTACTGAGTCACTTGATTGTCCAAGCAGCATATTTAGCCACATCAATCCAATGGCAGTGGTATATGATTCGTCCGCTATCTTATCAGTCAGCCCGCCAATGGGTAGTAATTTTCCTACCCGCGCGGGTAGTTGCATCACATCGCGGGCAAATTCAGCAATGCCGGGCAGTTTGGAGGTGCCGCCGACTAGCACGACACCACCTGGTAATTTGCCGGATTTATGGATTTTCTTAAGCTCTTTGTCGACCAGTTCAAATAATTCTTCGATCCTGGCCTCAAGGACCATGTGAATATCCTCGTTGCTAAAAAAATGGTCTTTGCCGCCGAATTTAACCTTGGCATTGAGTAGCCGTTTAGAGTCGGACTTCAGGCTGCCATTCTGCAGTTTGGCGGCCTCAGCTATATCTAGATCGGTCTTAAGCCCGATGGCTAAATCATTCGTCAGGTGGATACCGCCTATCGGGATTACCGCCACGTGCTGTACCTCGCCATCTTCGAACACTACCAGGTTGGTCGTACCGGCACCGATATCTAAAAGCACCGTGCCTGATTCTTTTTGCTGACGCGTCAGCACCGCCTCGGCCGCTGCCAGACTTGATACGGTATGGTGGGTTGGTTCCACTCCCGCTTTATCCAGAGCAGCATCCAGGCTTTTTATGGCCGGAGTCGAAACCGTGACAATGTGGGTATCAACTTCCAACCGGACACCATGCATGCCAACGGGGTCTTTGATGCTTTCCTGCCCGTCTAACCGATAATTCTTGGCGAAAACCTGAATAATAGACCGGTTAGGAGGCATTTGGATAATGGTAGCCGCTTCCTCGGCGCGTTCCTTGTCTTCTAAGCTGATCTCGCGGTTGGCTGTGCTGATAGCAATAACTCCCCGCGAATTTATGCCAGCAACATGCGCGCCGTTGATATTGACTGTCGCGTTATGTATACGAATGCCCGATATGCGTTCAGCTTCTGACACAGCCTGGGCAATAGCTCCAGCGACATCATCGATATGAGATACGACACCTTTGCGCATACCAATATTTGGCGCCGAACCATAGCCTATAACAGAAGGAGCGTTCGCGTCTTCGGTATCATCAAACATACCAACAATACAACGGACTGTCTGGGTACCAATATCAATACCGACAAAGTGCGGGAAAGCCGAATTAGCCATAACTTGCAGTATAACGCTAGAGGTTAGAGATGACAACTTAACACAGGGTAATTTTTAATTTGCAATTTTCATTCAATTTTCAATGACTCAATGTTTCAAACAGTTTGTTTCATTGAAAATTGGTACATTGATTGAAAATTAGAAATTGTAAATTAAAAATTACTTATTGGGTGAGGATTTCGTAACCGCGATCAGTTATTAATACGGTGTTTTCGAAGTGGGCGGCTAGCGAACCATCGGCAGTACGGATTGTCCATTGATCGTCATCAACCGTTACCTCATGTGTGCCCAGCGTCGCCATCGGCTCTATGGCGATGGTCATCCCGGCTTTTAGCGTGGGGCCACTGCCCGCGAAGCCGTAATTAGGTATATCCGGCTCCTCGTGCAGCTGGTGGCCAACGCCGTGTCCGACAAGATCCCGTACTATGCCGTAATTGCCGCGTACCAAAACTTTTTGAATGGCGCTCGCGACATCACCCACCCGCACCCCGTCACGGAGCGCCTCAATGCCGGCAAACATAGCGGCTTCAGTGTCTTGAATTATCCGCTTTATCTGGGCCTTAGCGTCACCTCCCAATATAAAGCTTCGGGCGGCATCGGTTACCATACCATCGTAGGTAACCCCAAAATCTATACTAACCAAATCGCCCGGCCGCAACATCTGGCTCGGACTCGGTATACCATGCACCACTTCATCATTAACCGAGATACATATAACGTCAGGAAACGACGTCGCCCCGGCGTAGCCCAAAAAAGTTGGTTTGCCGCCCAGGCTCCCAAGCTCTTTGGCTGCGATATCAGCCAGATCCTTGGTGCTCATTCCGGCCGCGGCGTTTTTTTCGACGACTTCCAGTACCTTGGCTAGTATTTTGCCGCCGGTTCTCATTGCGTCCAGCTCGGCTTCCGTCTTGATTTTAGTAAACATTGAACCCGCCTCAAAACCCTGGTCTGTTAAGTGAAAACTGTTTTGACGAGTACGATTTGTTAGTTCTCGTGACAAAACGTACCTGTAGGTACGTTGCGAAGCGAAACTGGCAAAGCGTGCCGTCAAAACGGTTTGAGGCTGGAGCAGAATTTTGAGGTGGGTTCATGTTAGAGCTCTGTTTCGTCTTGGATTAGTTTTAGCGCCGCCAGCTCGGATTCGATACGATCATGTATCTGCCCGACTGTTCCTGTGCCATCAATATGGGCAATCTTGACCTTTTGCTCAGTCAGATAGGTTAGTATGGGATAGATTTCTTTGCGGTAGATGTTCAGACGTTCTTCGATAACTTCGGTTGTGTCGTCCACCCGACCCCGCACTCGCAAACGTTTTTCCAGCTCGGCGCGCGGAACTTCAAGCACTATGGCCAGGCTAATGTCGCGCTCGTGCCGGGTTTTGGTATCTACCAGCCACTCTGCCTGCTCCAGCTTACGCGGGAATCCGTCTAATATAACCATGTCTATATTGCTGGCGCGCTCTAGCGCGTCAGCTATAACTTCGTTGGTCTGCTCGGTACTAACTAAAGCGCCGGTGCGCATCTGTTCCATAATCTGCGGGTCGCGGCTGTCACGCAGCAGCTGACCGCTTGAGAGCCAACGCCAGCCGTGGCGCGCGGCCAGGATTTGGCCCTGCACGCTTTTACCAGCTCCTGCCGGCCCAAAAAACACTATCACTGGCTAAGTCTTTCCTTAACCAGGCGGGCAATGGTACCGCCGTCGGCCGAAGCTCCGGTTTTAGCTTTAACCGCGCCGATAACCTGCCCCATAGCCTGCATGCCTGACGCGCCAGTAGCAGCAATAGCTTCTTCGACCAGTTTTGTAATTTCTCCTTCTGATAATTGGGCGGGCAGGTATTTTTCTATTACTGTCTTTTCTGCCAGTTCGGCCTGTTGTTTTTCGACACTGCCGCCCTGTTCGTACAAATCAGCGCTTTCCTGGCGCTTTTTGGCCTCTTTCTGCAGAACAGCGATGATCGCGTCGTCAGATAACCCCTCGGCGCGTTTACCCTCAGCGACTTCAATATTCAATATCGCGCTCTTTAAACCACGCAGGGTAGTTACGAGCGTTTTATCACCAGCCAGCATAGCCGACTTAATATCCGCGTCAATGGTTGTTTTTAAACTCATCCCGTTATACTCCACTAAACCGTCTTATGTTGTTGAACGATTGAAGCAGGCACCGGGATTCAGCCGTCATATTTTGGCCGTAAGCATTCTGGAGTGTAACGGGACTCATAATCAACCCTAGTGTAACAGAGGAGCGTCTAAATGATAAAGTTTTTTATTGTTTATCAGAATCGTAGGTTTAAAACCGCCCACGCTTGGATGCAGAGGGCGTTTTCTCTGTGCGTAGCTCCAAGGAGCCGTATTTTAATACGGTGACTGAGCACCGCAAACAGAAAAACGACTTGTGCGCCAAGATGGGCGGTTTTAACTACTTCTGGCCGAGCTTGAGTTTCTTAACCTTTATCGCCTTCCGCTCAGATCGGGCAATAGCCTTGATACGGCGGTCGCGCTTGCTCAAAGGCTTCTCAAAATACTGGTTGCTTTTGGCAACAGCAATAACACCAGCCGATTGCACCTTGCGGTTAAAACGGCGGAGCACGTTCTCAACTGGTTCCTTAGCGTCTTTACGTGTAACTGAAATCATAACAGCTATTTTACCTCTGTTGTAGCAAAATAGCAAGAGGCAAAACAGCCATCTACCATTATTCACTTACTATTTACAGACCGTTCGCGCGCGTAAAACGGTACACAATAAAGGTAAAGAATCTTTAAACTTGCTGTTTCTTTTGAGCGGTGCGTTGTGATTTTAACACGATACTTTGCAGTTCTTTGAAGATTGGGAAATGTTTGTTGGTGTAATAAATCTTGGTGTTGCCCTGGCGCTCGCTCAGCAAAAATCCAACTTTCTCAAGCCGCTTGAGTTCGCGCTGAATATTGCCAGCATCTTCTTTGATCAGCTTGGCAAGGCCCCGGACATGAGTCTTAAAGTCGGGATACTTGGCGTAGATGACAATAATCTTACGCCTCACGCGTGAGGTAATAAAAACGTCTAACATACACTCCCTAGTGTTATTCTGACAACGATTAGTATAGCGCGTCGTTTGTTTTAGTGCAATACAGCAAGCTTACTTTTTTGCCCTGGATGCCTGACACACAACGCCCCCATCTTATCAGATTATATCAAAAAGCTTATGCTTTGTCAACACGCCTCACTCCTGCCCAAAAGGGTCGGTTTTTTTGTTTTGAAATGACTATAGAAGCGACATCTTCTGCGGTACGGGCAGTCCGCGGTATTGCGCCTGACCCACACTCACTTTTTTACCCGCAGGCCACTTTACAGGGGGACTTCGTCCCGCCTGTGGCGTTTGCTCACATCCTGCGGTGCAAAAAAGTGAGTGTGGGTCAGGTATTGCGCATCGCCATCCCCTTAGGGGGTATAATGCCCTCTATGCGGTACTACGAGGTATTTGTAGCTGAGGCCAGCTATCAAAAACAAGAGCCCCTAACCTACAGTTCTAGTCAAGTTCTGCGGGTAGGAACTGTGGTGCTTGTGCCTTATGGCAAAAAACAAGTTTCGGGATTTGTGGTGTCGCTGACAAGCAAGCCGGACTTTGCGACCAAGCAGATTGCGGCCGCGCCTTACGGTGTTGTATTGCCGGAGAGCATCATCAAACTTCACGCCTGGATGGCTTCATACTACCCCGGCGGCGGGGCGCTGACACAGCTGTTTGTGCCATCAGGCCTAGAGGTTAAACACCGGCCCGAAGCGACAGCTAAAGAAAAGGCTATCGTTGCCTTGCCGCCCCTTACGCAGCAGCAGAAAAAGGTGGTTGATACTATCCATTCATCCGGCAAAAAGACCTTCCTGCTACACGGTGAGACAGGTAGCGGCAAAACGCGCGTTTATCTTGAGCAAGCTCAGCGGCATATACGAAACGGCAAGTCGGTGCTTATCCTGACCCCGGAGATTTCACTGGTACCCCAGCTGCAGGATGTCTTTGGCAGCGTTTTTGGCGGACGGGTCGTAACGATGCACTCCGGGCTTACCAGGGCTACCCGGGGCAGGAATTGGCTTAAGATCATCAGCTCCACGGAGCCACTGGTGGTTATTGGTACGCGTTCTGCCCTGTTTTGTCCGCTTAGCAACATCGGGCTGATAGTGGTAGATGAAGCTCACGAACCAGCTTACAAACAAGAATCCGTGCCGCGCTATTATGGCTTGCGCGTGGCGGGCCAGGCGGCAAAAATTCATGAGTCCGAGATAATTTATGGTAGTGCCACGCCGCCAGTTGTCGAATATTACGTGGCTTCGCAGACAGACACGCCCACACTACGCATAGACAAAACCGCTCTGCCAGCCGCTAAATCAGAGCGCTTAATTATCGACCTGAAGGATAAGAGCCAATTTAGCCGCCACCCGGCGCTATCGGATACGCTGCTGGCTGCCATTGAGCGACGGCTGAATGACGGCGAGCAGTCCCTGCTGTTCCTAAACCGCCGCGGCACAGCGCGCCAAATTTTATGCCAGGCCTGCGGCTGGCAGGCTGCATGCCCAAATTGCGATATGCCCCTTACCTACCATGGCGATAGTCACCAGATGCGCTGCCACACCTGTGGCTACCATGGCAGGCCGCCCTACGCCTGCCCGCGGTGCGGTAGTGATAATATCGTCTATCGTTCGTTAGGCACCAAGGCACTGGTAGACGCCCTGCACAGCTTGTTCCCGCAGGCGCTCATCAAACGCTTTGACACGGACAACTTGGCTGCCGAACGGCTGCAGGAGCATTTTGAGGACATTAAGAGCGGCAAGATTGACATCCTGGTGGGTACGCAGATGCTTGGCAAGGGGCTAGATCTGCCCAGGCTTAGTCTGGTAGGTATCATAAATGCCGACACGTCTCTTGGAGTACCGGATTTCTCGTCGAGCGAACGCAGCTATCAGCTACTACACCAGGCTATTGGCCGGGTTGGGCGAGGACATCCGCTGGCCAGCGGAGGCGGTCAGATCATAGTACAGAGCTTTAACCCCGACAACCCGCTGCTCAAAGCCGCGGTTCAGCAGGACTGGCAACAGTTTTATGACCAGGAAATAGCCGAACGCCGGCAGTTTGGGTTCCCGCCATTCGTGTTTTTGCTTAAAATCACCGTTAGCCGAAAATCCAGTCAGTCAGCCGAAAAATTCATCACCAAATTGCACGGTGATATTAAAAAACTCGGTCTAAAAATACAGCTCAATGATCCCACCCCCGGCTTTTACGAGAAAAGCCATGGCAAGCACAACTGGCAGCTGATCATAAAGGCCAAACAACGGGGCCAATTAACCGAGGTAGTTAGGCGGTTACCCGCTGGCGACTACACGTATGATCTCGATCCCATCAACCTTTTGTAGATGACAGATGTTAGAACCCAAGATGTTAGAAACCACCCTATCGAATCTAGCATCTAGAATCTGACATCTGTTATACTCCTTACGAATGGTCACTAAAGACAACATCATCACTCTGCCCTCGCCTAATCTGCGCAAGCGTTCAAAACGCGTTGGCGTGATTGACAGCACGGTAAAAAAACTCATCACCGACATGGAAACAGCTACCCTGGACTGGGAAGACAGCCGCCAGCACGAGGTCGGAGTGGCATTGGCAGCCGTGCAGATCGACACGCTGCTGCGCGTGGTTGTTGTACGCAACAACTTTGACGATAAAGAAGACCGTACTTTTATAACACTGATCAATCCCGAGATTACAAAGCTCGAGGGCGAGATAGAAGAAGATTTTGAGGGCTGCCTCAGTATTCTCGATACTTATGGCAAGGTGCCGCGCCATACCAAGGTTAAAGTTAAAGCCCTGGATGAAAACGGCAAACCAGTCCGTATTACAGCCGAGGGTTTTTTGGCTCGGGTCCTCCAGCACGAGATTGATCACACTAACGGTGTCGTGTTCGTTGATCATATCAAAGCCAAAAAGGATGCTTTCTACCGCCTGAATGACGACGGCAAACTTGAATCGCTGGATTACGGCAAGGAAATTAAAAACAATAAAACCCTCTGGGGCGCGTAAATGACAAAACCGCAAATTGTCTTCTTCGGTAATGAGAAATTAGCTACCGGGGTAGCACCGCCTAAGCCGCTCATTCGTAACGCGGTCAGCGCTGCGGGCTTTGAAATAGAACAAGTTGTCACCGGCAAGTTAACAGAACTTAAGCCCCATAAGGCAGAGCTGGCTGTCCTTGCGGCCTTTGGACGGATTATTCCCCAATCGGTTCTTGACCAGTTCCCTTTGGGCATTATAAATGTTCACCCCTCGTTACTGCCTCAGTATCGCGGCCCAACCCCTATCGAACAAGCTCTGCTTGAGGGCATCCCTAAAACCGGTGTATCAATTATGCGCTTAACGGCTGGCATGGATGAGGGGCCGATCTATAAACAAAAAGCTTTACACTTGAGAGGGGATGAATCCAAAGCAGAGCTAACAGAACGTCTGCAACAGCTCGGCGCTGAATTATTAATCGAAGTTTTGCCCGGTATAGCAGCCGGCACAGTCAAGCCAAGACAACAGCCACACCCGGACCGGGCGACCTATTCTCGCAAGATAACCAAAGAAGACGGGATCCTTGACTTCAGCAAACCGGCCGAGGTGCTCGAGCGTGAGATTCGCGCGTTTGCGGCATGGCCAAAAAGCCGCACAAAACTGGCCGATATTGATGTAATAATTACATCTGCTTCTGTAGCAAATTACAGGGGCGAAACCGGCAAAGCCGAAATTAAGGATAAGCAATTAGTAATATATTGCGGCCAAGACGCATTAGTTATTCATAAGCTCAAACCAGCCGGCAAAGCCGAAATGACGGCTGAGAGTTTTATCGCCGGATACGGCTCGCGCCTGAACAAGTAATTTTACGCTTGGGGAGGATAGTTGACCGGCGGTGGCGGTTGCTGCCCTGGAGCACCAGGAAACTGCTGACTGCTGTCCGACGATGGTTGCGGATTTGGCGATGGTTGAGCCGCCGGATCCGGCCACGGCTGCGGCCCTTGGGGTTGCGAAGGAGCTGTTTGCGGCGGAGCGGGTTGATAAGGATCCTGTTGTAATGGTGGCGACGGAAAGGCAGCTGGAGCGGGCTGCTCGAAAGCTGCTGGCTGTGGCGGCTGAAACGGCGTGGTTTGAGCTTCTTGGGGTGCTGGCGGAGGAGTGAATGGTTGCGGTGGAGCCTGCTGGAACTGAGGCTGCTGGCCAGTATTGCCAAACTGAGGCGCCATCTGGGAGGGGGCTTGGGTAGAAGGACCAGCTTGAGCGGCGGATAGAATCTGCGGCGCGGCTTCTGAGACTTCTCTTTTCAATTTCTCAAGCTCTTCGGCTACTACTTGTTTATAGTTTGGGAAGTTGGTCTCGAGCCACCTAAGCGCGCCGGCTTCATCGTTGCGGTCTATAAAACCCTCGAACTCATCAAGCTGCTGGTCTGTCATTTTCTCGGCCAGACGCATACCGACATTCATCTCAAGCCGCTCGTAAATATGCTGCAAGAGTTTGTTCTTTTCGTCGACGGGCAAACCACCAAGTCCCAGAGACGTAAGAAAATTATTATCAAGTTTGAACATACTGTTATATTACCATACGCTAAAGTGAACGTTCCTTTAGCTCGCGCGTAAAGAACTCTATCCTGTCGCCCTCTAACAGCTCCACCTTGCTCTGGCTGGCAAAACTAAGTCCGCACATTTCACCCTCTAGAACCTCTTTGGCATCTTGCGGGCCGCGTTTTAGATTAGTAACTTCAACCTCTGCCAGCTGTTCTTTATCATCAGACCCTGAGCCTGTAGAAGGACGCAGAATCCGGGCCAAAGCCGGTACCTTGAGCTTACCCTTGGTGACTTCACCGCCACAGATAACCTCTGTTTTAGTGGTCTTGAAGATAC
>CAYWFI010000012.1:0-17146 GCA_964458165.1 uncultured Candidatus Saccharibacteria bacterium | reverse complement strand
TTGACTTGGGCACTTCTGTCACACGGGATTTTGCCGTTGCCTTGGCGGCTGGTTTAGCGGTTTTTTCAAATTCTTCTTTCGGCACCTCGGTAATTTTAGATTTCTTAGGAGCCTCTTTATCGGCTTTATCGGCATCGGCTTTATCGGCCGGTTCGGTGTCGGCTGGCTTTTCTTCGGGGGTGGTTTCTGGCGTTTCGGTTATTTCGGCCGGGGTATCATCAACTGGCTCCGCGGCAGCAGGCTGCTCGGCGAAGAAGTCTTCGTCATATTCGCGCGTGGACTCAATAGCTTTCATGCTGATGTCCCGCGCGTTGTCTTTGATTTTGTCAAACAATCCCATGATGTATCCGGTTTCCCCGAGGTGAAGGCTATACTTTATCTGTACTGTACTGATTATAGGACGTAAAAGCAACATTTTAAAGTATTTTTGTCTACGAATACGGTCAAATTACGAACATAACAGATAGAAATAAAACAGTGCCGCGTGTGTAAAACGACCCGAATCGTTTGATTTTATCAAAGGCATGTACATTATTAGTACGGATTTTGCTCGTTTTAAACTGATGCTTTATAAGTACTTATAACCGAACAAGCGGCTGACGACTTGACAATAACCCAAACCCACTCGTACAATAACCCCCAAACCATAAGCGCTAGCTTAGTACTCGCAATCTATATTTAAGGATTTGGTCTATGGAAACACACAAACGCTTACCCAAGCAGCTAACACTAGCTGTATATGTAGTCAGCATGCTTACTATCTTACTGTCATCACTTATCCTACCCACCACACATGCCGCCCCCTCATCCCCAGCCAACCTAAACATCACTGGCAACAACAACCAGCCTACCGTTAGCTGGGATCCAGCTACCACACCGCAGAACGGAGTAGTATGGAACCAAGAAACTGCCAATGCTGGGTGGTCTGGGCGGGCAGAACACAGCTCAGTAGTCTTCGACGGCAAAATGTGGGTGATGGGTGGGTATGGTGGCGGTGGTCATCATCTTAACGACGTCTGGTACTCAGAAGACGGCGCCACTTGGCACCAGGCAACTGACAACGCTGCTTGGCCTGGACGTCGCTATTATGCGTCTGTTGTCTTCGATAACAAAATGTGGGTGATGGGTGGATATGATGCTAGCTTTAATTCTCTCAACGACGTCTGGTACTCAGAAGACGGTACCACCTGGCACCAAGCTACCGATAACGCAAGTTGGTCTGCCAGAGGTTATTTTTCTTCTGTTACTTTCGACAACAAGCTATGGGTTATTGGGGGCTCGGAGGATGGCAATAATAACGTTGGTGATATCTGGTACTCAGAAGACGGCACAACCTGGTACCAGGCAACCGATAGCCCTGCGTGGTCTGTGCATTCAGGACACTCATCAGTAGTCTTTAATAACGCGATGTGGATCATGGGTGGATGGGGTGGCGTAGATGGCTGTGGCATTGAGGGCTATTGCAATGATACCTGGTATAGCCAAGACGGTGTGGACTGGTATTTAGCCACTGACAGCCCTGGCTGGCCTGAGCGGGCGATGCACACCTCCGTCGTCTTCGACAACAAACTATGGGTTATTGGCGGAGAAGGTGATGACGAGCAATGCGGTGATAACTCAGGTTTCTGGCTGTGCAACGACGTCTGGTGGTCCGAAGACGGCGAGAACTGGACCCGGGCTACTGACAACGCTCCGTGGGATGAACGTGGCTATCACACCTCCATCGTCCTGAACGAACAGCTCTATGTCATAGGTGGGCACGTTGGGGTTGATTGGGACAGGTCCAACGACGTCTGGACAACCCCCAACCAATCCATCTCCCACTACCAAGTCTGCTGGGACACAGCAGAGGGTGGTTGTACCAACAGCGCCAAAGTCTCACCAGAAGGCAGTGTCCTAGCTGCTCACACTGGTACTGATTCCTGGCTCACCAAACTAGGCCAATCCCTTGGTATCCTCCCAGCCTCTGCCTCTGCCCAAGTCTCACAACTGTCCTATACTTTGCCATCCTTAACCCCTGGCACCTACCACATCTCTGTCACCGCGGTAGACTACCAAGGTCAATCCACCTCATCCGGACAAGTACTAAGCCACACGGTTACTGCCAGCTCACTACAACCCACTGGTACAAACACTATTGCGCGCGGCGTACTGGCACTTGGCATTATGGCTCTGGCTTTGTATACCTTTGGACGTAGCAGGGTGTGGCGTATACATCAGTAGGTTCCTGGCCTCTGGCTAACAGATATGAAATATGCTAAACTTGGCTTTGGTCTTACCGAAATCGCGAGAGGATTCGCGATTTTGAAAGGGGGCGGCGTAGCTCAGTTGGTTATCCCGTAGTAAGCTAAAGCTACTACGGGACGAAGGAGCACGAAGACTTTTACCCCGTAGTAAGAAATTTGGCTTATGGCGGCGTAGCTCAGTTGGTTAGAGCACAGGACTCATAAGCCTGGGGTTGGGGGCTTGAATCAACCCGCCACTACCGTAGTTATTTTTAGATATTTCTTGCTTAATCATATCGCTTGACGGCTGTAATTGACGGCTAGAGGCACTTATACTTACTAATTCTTGCTCATACCGCTCTAATATCAAACCACGTTCTTTGATGCCTGAATGTTGATAAATCTGCTGTGTTGTAGTGATATGTGCGTGACCTAGAATAAGCTGAGTGTCTCGTGCTTGTACACCAATGTCTTTCAGAATTGTGGCGGCTGTATGTCGCAAGTCGTGCATTCTAATCATAGGTAGCCCAGCGTGTTTACTGATACGCTTAAATGACCTGAGGAGATTCCGCCTGTCAATCGGATTACCATTTACTGTCTTAAATATAAGGTCTGGTAACGGTCCACTATCGGTTCGGGGAATGTTCTGCAAAACCTTACGGGTAATATCAAGTAGCGGTAGATCACGCCGTCCAGCTTGAGTTTTCAAATCCGAATAATGAAATGACTTATCATGATACTGTAGCTGTTGCCGTACCTGAACAACTTTATTATCAAAATCTACGTTATGCCAAGATAAACCTAACGCTTCACTTGTTCTTAGTCCATACAAAGATAGCAAAACAAATACTGGGTAGAGTGGATCGTTACTGGCATAGTCTAAAAATATGCGTAGTTGATTTGCGTTCCAGGGTACAATTTCTTTTGGCCGATATTGCGGTATTTCAACAAGTCGTGCCACGTTCCTGCTGATTATTTCTTCGTGTTCCGCACGTTTAAGAGCGGTTGATAAGACCAGTCGCTGCTTTTGAATTGTACGATTAGACACTCCTAATTTGAGTTGACTTTGTATGTGTGACTGAACATCTGCAACGCTAAGTTTAGCCAAGCATTTATTACCTAGTCCCGGCTTGAGATAAAGCCGTACTATAGCTTCATAACCAGCATGGGTATTTGGACGTAACTTTGATTTAGTAATTGTTAGCCAATAATCCAAATAATCGCCCAACTTCTGTTCTCTTGTGTTGGATAGTAAGCCACTCCTATTTTTATTCCTTAGCTCAACCAGTATTGCCTCTGCTTCAGTTCGTGTAGCGGCATAACGGCGAACCCGTCTAATGCCCGTTGGTGTATGTACGTAAGCTGCTGCCTCAAACCGTCCATCTTTACGCTTACAAACCGTTCCCTCACCCCGTCTACGTTTCATATTCTTGCTCCTTACGTTCATTTATAAAGTTATCTAAATCATCAGTAGCAATTAACCTGCGTGTGGCAATGGTTAGTGTTTTAAGTTGGCCTTTTCTTATCAGCTCATATAGCAGCCAGTTGCTTATTCGAAGTTCTTGAGCCGCTTCTGACACGGTCAATAATTTTGGTTGATGTTGCAATGTATCCTGTGTTTTAAGTTTTGCTTTACTCATTTCGTTCTCCTTGTGGAGTAGGTGGCTATAAATTTCTGCAAGGCGGTTTCACTAATACGGTAACCTCTGCCAAGTTTTACAGCTTCTAACTTTCCGCTTTTAATGTAGTTGAGTACGCTCTGCCAGTGGATTTGCAGTATGTCTGCGACTTCCTGGACTGTATGAAATTTATAGCTAACCATGCTATCTCCATTATTAGTTAATTGTAAATAATTGTCAATGCCTATCTGTTTAATTCGCTTTATTCGTCAAAATTTCTCCTCGTTTGGCTAATATTTTTGGGGGCACCGAACAAGCCGTTAGAGTGGGTGTTCTACCGTTTCGTTTAGTTACTGACTAATATTTATGACTTTCAAATAATCTAAATTTGATTGTCTTACTTCTAATTATACTCCCTTTAACAGGGGTCGGTAGGGTGAGAATTGAACGCTTGCTTGAGGTAAAAAGCCCAAAAAATAGGCGACTTTAATCTGTTAAAGTGACCTCTGCATCAAGGATCACCGTTGTCTTGAGACGAAGATGCTTTGGACTAATGTTTTTTAGTGCTTCCCGGAGAGATTGAATGATGTCGTTGAAGATATTTACGTCATCTTCTTTATGCTCACCGTACTTACCTTTTTCTCCTGCAATAATCCATAGTTTGTTTTTAGTCACATATTGATTCGGACGTTTGACGAGATATTCAAATACTTTACGGTTTCTGCTGCGACGGTTAAGCCTGAAGCTTTTACCGTTTACCTTGCCTCTACCCGTTCTAGTTGAGTAAATAATCCTCGCACCGTTTCCAGAAGAAGGGATTGACTCATATAGATTTTGGTAGAATGATTTGAATCCCGATATATCTACTACACGGATATGAATGCCGACTTTGATATGTTTATCAGCATTAAGAACACTAATAAGTCCTTTAGCTATTAGCCGTTCAAGCCCTAGCTGTTGATAGTGATAGTCTCGTAAAGTGAAATCATCACCGATGTTATTCAAGGGTTGTTGCTGTATATAAAAGTCAGCTGTGTTTCTTGCATTAAGTTCATCAAATATTTGTTGTGCAACAAATAGCTCTACTTGCTTTAGCTTAAGCGTCTGGTGGTCACTTTCATTTGTGGACATGAAGTTATTTTATGACATATGGTCATAAAAAGGTTCTTGCCGTGTTTTGGACGGGCCAGGTAATCGTGCTTTGACAACCACCACCTAAAAGCTCATCTGTCATAATAATAAGAGATAGTTGAAACTAAAATGAGGAGTGAATAATGATTAAAAAGAACATCAGTAATAGGCACAAGGTGACCTATCTAACTTTGGTTAACATTGCTGACGATATACAGCGTAATAGCACAGTGACTGAGACTTGTCGTAAGAATAGTATTTCAAGGGACACGTTCTATCGGTACTTGAACACTGAGCCTGAATTTACAGAGTTAATAATTAAAGCGTACAAGTACCAAAGCGAAATACCTACGCCATTTTTTTCTATCCGTTAATCTGACACTTTGGCGAAAACTTGCACCATTTCGCTGGGTTTTCAGTGAATTTCTGTCAGATCGCTTGCAAAATTCGTGAGCAGTTTTCCGCTGCCTGTAAGTAATAAATAGCTGTTAGCAAAGAGATAGAGTTAGTCCAACTTGTATAGGTTGCGCCGCACTGTAGGTATTACCGACTATCGTCTCTCGCATCGGCTTTGCCGCTGCTCACGTATATAGGCTTATTCTATTACTTAGGCTATAAAATAACCTTAGTTCTTGTTGAAGGCTCTGAGATTTTGAGACACTACCCCTACTATCCCCAAGCGTCAGAAGTTGTCTGCACGTTACTCTTGAAGAAGTAGGAGTATGTTGATAGTTCCCGCCGTTAGGCCGTCGACCTTTCAACATTGACACTGGCCCATAACCACGGGGTGGGCTTGTCTAAGGACACCACCTTTAATGTCAAACACGTCGCCCAACCTGTTCGCCAACCGCATAAGACCATTACTGCCCTCGCTAGTTTTACGATAGATCACTTCTTCACGGTTATTGAGGGGATTGCACCCTCTCTTGCTTCGATACTATGCCTTGTTCGGTCTTCTCTAGCAGCGTGACGTGCCTCGTAAGAAATCTCAGTTCTTACTTACTATTATACACTATTGCTTATTTACGGGCAAAAATGTGTTCAAGCTGTTTATGTTGGCAATGGAAAATGGCGTTAGGGCTCGGAAATCTGGCCAAAAATTATATATAGCCATACTATTGCTCAGATTTAGCATTTAGGTGAACGGGTTTTTGTTGCTCTCTGGAAGCACGTAGAGGTGTCTAGGACACGTTTAATCTGAATTGAGCTGATACTGCTTACCGTCATCTAGGGTTGTATTTATGAAGTACTTTTCGCAGGGTTTACTAAATCTACCGCAATCCTGGGAGTCATTATTCAGTGCTGGTACGTATGCATATTGGCTACCACTACGCCCAATAAATCTTCCCGCCGGGTCTTTAAATACTTCAAAGTCTGCACCGGGCATTTGGGTCCCAATAAACGATTCTTGGTTAACGCTCATTTCGTACCGTTCTGGGTAATGACCTGTGCGTGCCTTATATATTTCAAGTGCTGTTTTGATGCCTTTTAGGTCAGCGATGCGTTCACGGTCACTATCACTACTGCCTTGCTGGTATTGTTTGTTAAAGAGTTGGCTTGTAACAATTCCATACCCTAATTTGCTCGTTAGCTTTTCTGCCTGTGGAACATCAATGTGGTTATCTGCTGCAACAAGCTTCAGGCTAAATGTGGCATCTCTGAAAGGTCTACCATCATAGCTTATTTGTTCAATGGTCTTGGTTTTGATATTCACCCAGACATCTGCCTTTATTTGGTCTGCCGATACGCCACTTTTTGGAAATATACCATTCAAAACAGGAGCACTTGCTGCTGAATCAAATTGACCAACAACGTGCTTAAACGCATCCGCAGACAGTGTTACTTCATACTTAATTGTAGACTTTCCGTTTACTGTTTCCTTTGGTCCAACCTTGCTTAGCGTAAGACCAGAAAAACCAGATTGTTCATTGGCAGTATTAGTTTGAGCTACTGGTTGTTGCAAAATATAGTCACCAACTTCAAACCACTTATCTTGGTTACCGGCTAAATTGCTTCTATCTGTGAACTCAGCCAGATATTCCTGTATCCCTTTTTGACCTGCATTCGAATAATGAGATGCGAGTTTCTTGGAGTCCTCAAACTCTGTGAAGCGTACATACAATTTACCATTTACCTTTTGTACAAATACGTTCGGGTGCTGTAGAAAAGTGCCTACGTGAACTTCTGCTGATGAGTTACCTTGAGCGTCCGTCTTTATAGAATAATCATAGTCGGGATCATTTGGACCTGATTGGTCAAGACGCCCAGAGACCGTGTAATTGCCACTCTTGGCAGAGAAAGCGGTCACTGCTTTTTTGAAAACATTTTCAGGCTTATTTGGGATATAGACCAGAAATGCGTAAGCAGCTGCTGCCCCCACTAACAAAACGATAGCTGAAATAACGGCAAAAATTACTCTGTTTTTCTTTTTCCCAGTTTGTTTACTAAGGTCACTCGATGATAGTATTGGCTGTTGCGGTACGTATGCTTGGTTTACTTGAGGCTCGGGATTTTGATTTTCTTGTGGTTGTTGTGAGTTTTCCATATGCAAATAATAGCATAAGAGGTAGCTTCTGCGGTGATAATGCTATAAATAGTAATTATTCTATAACAGCGTGATTTGTAACTGGGTTATGAACGGCTTCATGTTTAAATGACCAGACGCCGATTATGGCCATGAGCGGAGCTGCAAAGTAACCAAGAGCAATATATACAAGACCGATAAGCAGCATTAACGACAGCCCTTGATAAGGAAAACGCTACGAAGGCTATCACGGCAAACAGGAGTACCAAAGAGCCGATAAGTAGCTCTTCTTTCGTGGAGAGAAGTGCAGATTTGTATGATTGAACTGATTTGAATTTATTTGTTCGATTCCATGCAGCACTACCCGTCAGCATAGTGCTGAGTGCAGCATGATGTATAACATGTGATAACGCTTGAGAAGCTATCGACTGGGCGAGAATATCTCTTATGGTGGCCTTGATGGTTACTCTATACAGCAAAAAGGTTAATAAAGGTGCGGCAAGCAGCGTTATTGTTGCAGTAAGCCATAGCTCAAATGGCACTGGAATAACTTCGTGCTGGAATATCATAGACGCAACCACACCTATACCCAACAACATGAATGGTATGTTTAAAGATAAGAGTGCGTTACCAAGACCGTGATTTAAATGAAAAATTCGTTGAGTTAAGCTGAAGCGGGATTCGTATGGTGAAAGTCCAATAAAATGCTTGTAGTAATGTCTGAATTCTTGAACAGGCCCAGCAGTCCAACGATAGCGTTGCTTTTTGTAACCTTCAAAGCTATCAGGAATCAACCCTTGACCATAGCTCTTATCAATATAAATTGATGAGTAGCCAGCGTCATGAACTCGAATAGCCAGTTCTGAATCCTCGGTTACGCACCACTCTGACCAACCGCCAACCGCCTCAAGTGTCTCTTTACGCACTAAGCACATTGTCCCAACCGTAATGCCAGCATCTCGTTCATTCAGACTTATCATGGCTGAGTGAAAGAACAGTTTATATTCCCAGTAACACATTGTTAGGAATAAATTGTCTCTCCATCCCCGATAATCGTGAGGTGTTTGAATAAATCCAAGTTTAGGATTTTGAAAGTGACCGACAAGTGATTTCAGGAAATTTCTATTCGGTTGATAATCGGCGTCTATGACGGCAATAACAGTTGCTCGTGGGTCAATGTATTGATAGGCATGATTCAATGCACCAGCCTTAGCACCTTTAATACTCTCAATGTGCATAAATCGAAACTTATGCCCTAGTGCTTCACAGTGGGCTTTTACTGGAAGCCAAAGTGACGAGTCCTTAGTATTGTTGTCTATAACAATGGCTTCGTAGTTAGAGTATTCGATGCTATGAATAGCATTGAGCGTTTCTATAACCATATCTGGTGGCTCACTATAGGTTGGGAGTTGGATAGATACAAATGGCTCAGAGTTGTGAATTGAAAGCGGGTATGGGTTTCGTGAACGTCGCCAATGATCCCGACACACCACATCATATAGTTCAAGCATGTGCAGAAATTTTGAGGGTATTACTATGAACAGAAACGGGCTGGCACTAAGTAGTAATAACTTAGTTAAAATACTTGCTGGCATCGTTATTAAGAAGTTTGCACCCCAAATAAGTCCAATTACTAAGCTCAAACAACTTGCTAGGTAGAAATTAAGTCCTGCCCAAGTGTAGTGACGAAAAACCGTCTTGCCGATTATTAGCAAAAACGTACAAATAAACAGATACAGCCCTATTAAAATTGGCTGAAATGAATAAAGCAGCGCAAGTGGGACAACTACCATATTAAGAAGCAGGAGCAGAATTAGGTCTATATATGACCGTGTATGTCTAAGCCATAGGTTTTTTTAGTAAGCATTAGGATAGAAAACGCCATGTAGATACTGCTAGTGATAAGCAGAAATGACAGCTGCTGCTGCAAGCTTGCTGGTTTTGCCCGTACAATATAATCTTCGATTATGGGAACACGTGTAAGTAGAAGAAGAACACTTATGCCTACTGCACAAATTAGAATAACCAGAGTCAGATGTTTTGTTAATAAGCTGTTTCTAGCAACATGTGCATTGACACGGTCGTGATACTTTTTGTTAGGGACGAGAGCATGTTCAAGAGAAGTCACGTATGACTTCCACAAATTACTAGATTTAGAGTGAGTTCGCATCGGAGCCTGTTTCTAGGTTTTAGTTTCTGCTTAAGGTAAATTACATCATAATCATATCACTTTAGGCATGGAACTATATAGGTGAGTATGGTGGGTAGTTAGCTCATAGAGCGTTTGTCCTAATAAACCAAAGTATCTAGCACCTAGCTTTTACGGTAGCCAACAGAGGCGAAAAATGCTATATTAACCTGACGTGGCGGCGTAGCTCAGTTGGTTAGAGCGTAGGACTCATAAGCCTAAGGTCACAGGTTCAAACCCTGTCGCCGCTACCATTTGATTTTAGTTAATAATTATTTAACAATTTGACGGCTAGAGTTGACGGCAATAGCACCAATCAAGTGCTGACGAAAACGCAGTAATGCTCGTTCGTACACCTTGGTAAAGTCGTTAGCATTAGCGTCAAAGGCAAGACTCATAAGCCTGGGGTCACTGGTTCAAATCCAGTCGCCGCTACCAGATAAAGGACCTAAACGAATCCGATTTGGATCTTTTATCGGGTATAGCGGCAATTATCACACTAAGGAAGAAAGTATAAGCTTTTCGTAGAATCTCCATTACTATATATGTAGTATGGATATCGCGAAAACAATTCGGCTTGAGCCGGGACACTATGTCATAGCCGTTAGTGGCGGGGTGGATTCTATTGTTCTGCTCGATATACTCGCGAAACAGGGCAAAGGGCCGAGGGTTAAGGGTGAAGAAAAAACAAAAGACCCTCGACCCTTGTCCTTCACGGTGGCGCATTTTGATCACGGTATCAGGGACAACTCGCATATCGACAGGTTGCTGGTGAGCGAGATCGCGCATAAATACGGCTTGCCGTTCGTGTACGAAGAGGGCAATCTGGGAACGGATGCCAGCGAGGACGCCGCCCGCCGGGCGCGTTATGATTTTCTTAGGAAAGTGCAGCATCACTCTGGCGCCCGGGCTATCGTGACGGCGCACCACCATGATGATCATGTTGAGACGGCTATCCTGAACCTCATCCGCGGCACCGGCCGGCGGGGTTTGTCGTCGCTGCGATCCAGAGATGGTTTGGTCCGCCCGCTGCTGCACGTGCCCAAGCAACACTTGCGCTCGTACGCTGAGGCAAATGGCCTGACCTGGCGCGAGGACAGCACCAACACCGACCAAAAATACCGCCGCAACTACGTGCGCCATCACGTTATCAAAAAGGCCAAGGCCAAGTCGCCGCAGGATTACCATAAGTTGACTGTGCTGCTGCGGCGCCAGCGTGAGCTGAATCACGCCATTGACCAACACTTAGATACAATCCTGCATACTCAGACCAGCCGCACTAGCCTTAGACGTCGCGATGTCATAGCGCTACCGTATGCCGTGGCTACTGAGCTGGTGGCCGAGTGGCTGCGGGCGAACGGCAAGCGTCAGTTTTCGCGCTGGCTAGTTGAGCGCATAACCGTGGCTATTCGCACAGCCAGTCCGCGCACTGAGCTGCTGCTGGATTCGCGCTCCAAAGTCAGCTTTGGCCGGCAAAATGTGGAATTCGTCAAAATAATACAGTAGTCACAGATTAAACGTATCTGTATAATAGAGCCCTATGGAGAAAAAGCCGTTCCGTCCAAAAAAATCCGGTGGGGATAAGTCCAAAAGAAGTTTCAAGAACGCGGGCTTCATAGCGATGCTAATTCTTATTGGCGTCGTAATCTTTGCCGCCTCAAACCAACCCAGCCAGCTTGAAGAGAGGCCATACAGCCAGGTCGTGGCCGAGGCAAACGAAGGTAAATTCGACAAGATGATTATCAGCGGCTCTAGGGTTGAGGTTATCGAAAACGATAAAGACGAGCCAACCATTATGTCTCAAAGAGACCCCAACGCCACCGTTGCCGACGACGGCATAGATACCAGCCAAGTAGTTATCGAGTTCCAGACACCGAACGAGGGCGGAGGTATCTGGGCGCAGCTTGGCATCGCGCTGCTGCCGGTTATATTAATCGGTTTTATTCTGTTCTTTATGCTCAGAAGCGCCCAAGGTCAGGGCAATCAGGCCATGAGCTTTGGAAAGAGCCGCGCACGGCTGTACGGCAACGAAAAAGACAAAGTTGTTTTTAAAGACATCGCCGGCAGCGACGAGGCCAAGCAAGACCTGGCCGAAGTCGTCGAGTTCCTGAAGTTCCCGAAGAAATTCGAAGAGCTCGGCGCCAAGATTCCAAAAGGCGTGCTGCTGGTCGGTCCACCCGGCACCGGTAAAACCATGCTGGCGCGCGCTGTCGCCGGCGAGGCGAACGCGCCGTTCTTTTCTATCAGTGGTTCGGAGTTCGTGGAGATGTTTGTCGGTGTTGGTGCCAGCCGTGTGCGCGACCTGTTTGCCAAGGCCAAGAAAAACGCCCCATGCATTATATTCGTAGACGAAATTGACGCCGTTGGTCGCAAGCGTGGTTCTGGCATGGGCGGCGGCCATGACGAGCGCGAGCAAACGCTCAACCAGATTCTGGTAGAAATGGACGGGTTCGAACAGGGTGCCAACGTGATCGTGCTGGCTGCCACTAACCGCGCCGACGTGCTTGATCCGGCGCTGCTACGTCCCGGCCGGTTTGACCGCCGTGTCAACATTGGCCTGCCTGACCGCAAAGACCGTGAAGCGATTCTTAAGATTCATTTCTCCAAAAAGCCGCTTGCCAAGAACGTCGATCTGGACGCCCTGGCCGCCAAATCAGCAGGTAGCTCAGGTGCTGACCTTAGCAACATCGCCAACGAGGCTGCTATCTTGACCGCGCGCCATAATCGTAAAGAAATCACGCAGGCTGATGTAACGGCCGCCTTTGAGAAGGTAGCAATAGGCCCGGAACGCAAGAGCAAAATAATGTCTGATAAGGACAAAGAAATGACAGCTTACCACGAAGCCGGCCACGCCATTGTGGGCCACGTCCTGCCGGACAGCGACATGGTACACAAAGTCACGATCATCCCGCGCGGCGGCACTGGTGGTGTGACATGGTTTATCCCGCCTGAGGACAAGAGCTATCATAGCGTTATCGAGTACAAAGATATCCTGGCCCGCATGCTGGGCGGCCGTATCGCCGAAGAAGTCAAGTACGGCGGCGACCGTGTGACCACCGGGGCTGGCAACGATCTGCAAAAAGCCGCTGAACTGGCGCGCGAAATGGTGGTCAACCAAGGTATGGGCAGCGGTAAGCTGCGCAACCAGGTCTTCCATGTAGAGGAAGGCATGATGATGGAGCGCATGGTACACGAAAAGCAATTCTCTGATGATACAGCTAAGCTAATCGACGACGAAGTCGAAAGCATCATCACCGAGGCAGCATCCCGCGCCCGCGCGGTTATCAAGTCAAACCCATCAAAACTCGAAGAGCTTAAGAACGCCCTGCTGGAGAAAGAGACGGTAGAGGCAGAGGAAGTTTTGACTATACTTGACGGGTCTAAGATGCCTAGGGAAGCTGCTCTCTACTAAACTTCTTTAGGAGGGGAACATCCCCTCCTAACGCGCAGGGCAACCGGCGGAGCCGGATTGCTCTGGCTGTTCTCCCCTGAAAGCGGAAACAAATGAGGCAGAAATAAATTCTGACCTCATTTGTGTTATTGATTCTCTCCAAAACAGATAAGGTTTTATCTGTTTTGGAGAGCGCGGGAGTCGGGGTTTGTACTGAGGTTTGTTTTGTTGGGCGAACGATTACTCGTTCAAACAAAAGCATTCCTGTTCCAATACCCCTGGTATCTTTACAGATACGAGGTTCTGACAGAGAGCTTTGAATGTGCGTACCGGGATATAATCCGGTACAATATACATTGTAGCATAAGCTTGATAAAAAGTCAATACCTTTAACAATAAAACAGCGCCACTGGCAAGCCCAGCGGCTTCTGCTTTTCCTTGCGCAATTCAGTTGGAATCCGATGAAAAAGAGCACCAAACGGCCGAGTCAAGCCGAAGCTTGCTCCAGCTCCTACTTTAGTCAGCTTGGAGCTGGAGATGCTTGCCATTCTTCGGCGCGGCCGTTTGGTGCTCTTTTTCAATCGTGATTACGGCTGGCGCAGAGTTTTTTGGTTACTTTTTGTCGGTACAAAAAGTAACGGGTTGGTTCCTGACCACAAGAACCATAAAAAGAGGTGATTCTTACCCTTAAAGAACATATAATACCTACTAATGAAGTCCCGAATACTAAAACGCGCCAAAGGGCGCCTGACTGTGGGCGGCGCTGCGGCGCTGCTGGTGGCTACTTCTTTGATTGGTCAGATCTTAGGCTTTTTGCGGGTTAAGCTTGTTAACGCTAACTTTAGCGCTTTTGGGCCCGAGAGCACCGACGCGTTCTTCGCGGCGTTTAAGATTCCGGACTTTTTCTTCTACACGGTTGCGGCCGGGGCGCTAGGCGTGGCCTTTATGCCGGTGCTAGCAGACCGTCTGGAAAAGCGCGACCGCAAGGGCGTGTGGGAACTATCGACCAGCTTGCTCAACCTGCTGGCCATTGTCATGGCTGTGGTTGGTGTGCTGATATTCGTGTTTGCCGAGCCGCTGATTCACTACGTGGTGGCGCCGGGCATGGAGCCGGAGCAGCTGCATAATGCCGTTACGATTATGCGGCTGGTGGCGTTTAACCCGCTGCTGTTTACCGTGGCGGGCATTTTGACGGCTACGCAGCAGATCTTTGGCCGGTTTTTCTTTTATGCTATCGGGCCGCTTATCTATAACTTGTCAATTATCATCAGCATATTCGTGTTTAAAGACAATATCGGGCTGGTGGGCCTGGGTATCGGCGCGCTAGTTGGTGCTGTTTTGCAGGTGGTCGTGGTGTTTATGGGGATGGGCGGGCTGAACTTTAACTGGCGGCCGCTGATACGATTTAGCCCTGATTTTCGCAAGATCCTGCGCAATCTGCCGCCGCGTTCGGTTGACCAGGGAATTGATTCCATCAACTCGATTGTTGAGACCAACTTCGCGCGGCGTCTGGGCACCGGCTATTTGAGTTTTTATGAAAACGCTTTCGTGCTGCATACGGCACCGATATTGCTAATTGGCACGACTATCTCCACGGCGGCGTTTCCGCGTATGACTGAGCGTTTGGCCCAGGGGCGCAAAGATCTGTTCCGTAAGGAGTTCCTGCAAATCTTAAGGATTATGATTTGGATTACGGTTCCGGTGGTGGTGGTGAGTTTCTTCGCGCGCGGTTATCTGGCGCGTATTATCTTCGCCAAGGACGCGCCGGAGATCGCGGCTATATTCGGGTTCTTATGCGGGGCGATTTTTTTCCGGGTTATTTATTCTATTGTGTCGCGTTATTTTTACGCTCAAAAGGACACCTGGACGCCGCTGCTCGTATCCGTACTGGCAATCGCGCTTAACATTGTACTGGCCTGGCAACTGAGCCGGCCGTGGAATTACGGCGTAGCGGGTCTGGCCATGGCGCAGTCGATTGTCGCGGCGGTGGAGGTAGCGGTGCTGATTGTGATTATGCTTATTCAGGACCACCGGTTATTTGACCGCGAGTTTTTGGGCGGGGTATGGCGGATTATGTCGGTGACGGGCTTTAGCGTGGTGGCAACATATATTATGGTGCAGATTTTTCCGCTGCAAGCCGACGACACAGGCTTTTTGACGCTTGGTGTTAAGCTGGCGATGATTACCAGCGTCACGGCGGCAGTACATATTGGCTTGTCATCTCTGTTTGCTCTGGAAGAAGCCGAGCCAGTCGTACGCAGACTCCGGCAGATGGGCCGGTTTATTCTTAAGCCGGTCAAGATAGATTGGTAGGGCCTAGCAGCTAGAAGTTAGGAAGTAGGAACAAGTAGGGGTCAGTTACGGCAATGGTTTGCTAATTCCCAGTTACTATTTCCTAGTTTCTTGTGTCCACCTCTGTTATAATAGTCTGTAAATGACCCAAGACCATATACGAAATTTCTGTATTATCGCCCATATAGATCACGGTAAATCTACGCTGGCTGACCGCTTGCTGGAATTGACCGGCACGGTAGAGAAGCGCGAGATGAAAGCCCAGCTGCTGGACAAGATGGATTTGGAACGCGAGCGGGGGATTACCATCAAGCTCGCTCCGGTCAGAATGCGCTACATGGATTATGAACTCAACCTGATTGATACGCCGGGGCATGTAGACTTCAGCTACGAAGTATCGCGTAGTCTCGAGGCGTGTGAGGGCGCCATCCTGGTGGTGGATGCCAGCCAGGGTATCCAGGCGCAGACACTGGCCAATGTGTATCTGGCTATGGCAGCCGATCTGACTATTATTCCGGTGTTAAATAAAATAGACTTGCCGGCAGCCAATGTCGAACGGGTGAGCGGGGAAGTTATCAGTCTCCTGGGCTGCAAAAAAGAGGATATATTGCTCATCAGCGCCAAGACAGGGCAGGGGGTAGAAGAGGTTCTGGAAAGGGTAGTGAGCGATGTTCCCTGCCCCAAAGGCTCCCCTGCCGAGCCGGCCAGAGCGTTGATATTTGATAGCTACTACGACGATTACCGTGGTGTGATTTTGTATGTCCGTGTAGTTGACGGCCGGATCGCCAAATCTGATCAAATCCGTATGATTTCTGCCCAGACCAATGGTTTAGCGCTTGAGGTAGGGAGCCTAAACCCTGGCCTGTCCCCCGCGGGGTCGCTCGAGACGGGCGAGATTGGCTACATCGTTACAAACCTCAAAAGTACGCGTGAAGCAAAAGTGGGAGATACCGTTACACTGGTTAAATCCCCTGCCGTGCAGGCTCTGCCCGGCTACCGCGATGTGCAGCCGTTTGTCTACGCCGGGCTGTTCCCTGACAGCAACGAGAATTATCAGCTGCTTAAAGACGCTATAGAAAAACTATCTTTAAGTGATTCAGCTTTGGTGTACGATCCGGAGAATTCACCGGTACTGGGATTTGGTTTTCGCGTTGGATTCCTGGGATTACTGCACATGGATATCGTGCGCGAGCGGCTAGAGCGCGAATACTCCTTAGAACTAATCATCACCAATCCGTCGACGGATTATCATATACAGCTTCTGAACGGTGACGAAATCATCATAAAATCAGCCTCCGACCTGCCCGACCCGGCTAAAATAGCCGAAATCCGCGAGCCGTGGATAAAGGGCGAGATCGTAGCACCAAAAGATTATGTTGGCGCGGTGATACAGCTGATCTCAAGTTCCCGCGGGGTGCATAAAAATGTTTCTTACGTAGACGCGCAGCTGGCGCTTATTAGCTTTGAAGCGCCGCTAGCCAACCTACTGACGGATTTTTACGACCAGCTCAAAAGCATTACCTCCGGATATGGCTCGTTCAATTACGAACTTGATGATTATCGGCCTGAGAACCTGGTTAGATTAGATTTTTATGTGGCAGGCGACCGAGTGGACGCGCTAAGCATCATGGCGCATCGTACTGAGGCTGAGCGGATTGGCCGCGAGACGGTTGGTAAACTCAAGGAAGTAATCCCCCGCCAGAACTTCCAAGTGGCGCTGCAGGCCGGCATCGGCGGGCGGTTTATCGCCCGCGAGGACATTAGCGCTTATCGCAA
>CAYWFI010000011.1:643-17311 GCA_964458165.1 uncultured Candidatus Saccharibacteria bacterium | reverse complement strand
GCGTCAGCCTCGGCAACTTGCTTAGTCCAGGCAACAACATTGGGGTCGGTGGCCTCAAAATTTTCATCCGCAGGGGTGTGAGGGGAGTCAAAAAGCGGCAGCGGCAGTTCCTTGAAATCGGCAATAGTTGCCTCAAAATCCGGATAGTTTTTGAGCTCCGCCTGGACATTTTCCAGAATTTTATCGGCGATGCGATTTTCGCGCACACTACTAAGTACAATCAATATTTTCTTCATAAGATCCTTTTATTTAGAGTTTGTCGGGGTTGATGCCAAGCTTGTCGAAGAGCTTGTGGTTCAGCTCGTAACTTTTCTCAGTACCTGATTTTCGCTCGATAACGATACCGGCTTCCACCAGTTTTTTAAAATGATGGCTCATCGCCGGCTGTGAAAGGGAAGAACAGGTTCTGGCCTCGCTCCAGCTAGCGGTATCGTGCGGCTTGTGCGCGATGGTGCGCACGATATCTAGCCGTGTTTTATCGCCCAGGGCTTTAAAGACTGTTACGAATGTGTCGTCATGCATGTGACGTATTATATATTAATCCAAATATTTAAATATGTAAATACATTAAAATCCTGACAAAATCATCCTTGCCAGCTGAACCACCCTCACTTTTCGCCGAACAGGGCGCTTTACAGGCGCGCGGGGCGCGGCCTGTGGCGCTTGCCCACCCTGTTCTTACGAAAAGTGAGGGTGGTTCAGCCTTACCAGGTTGACAAAACATAAGCTTCTTGGTATACTTGACTTATTCCCTTGCCTCGTAGTGAGCTTTCGAGACTCCGCTTACGGCGGACTAAGCCTGCCTTAAGAGGCAGGTCACTCGAAAGTCTACTACGGGGCCTTGCTCGCTATGGGGCAAGAAATATGAAGTCTTGCTATACTGACGGGTATGAGCGCAAGGACTGCAAAGGTGTACCAGCCGTATATACCAGCGGTGATATTGAGTGTTTTGAGCCTGGGACTTCTGGGCCTGCGTTTTATCAATACCGGCAGCGACCGGTTTAGTTTTATGGCGTGGAATTTGTTTCTGGCATGGCTGCCGATGCTATGGGCATACTTGCTCGCGAGCGGCCTAAAGACTAACCGCTGGCTGTCGTTCAAAAACGTGCTCCTCAGTTTTTTGTGGCTGGCGTTTTTGCCCAACACTTTTTACCTGGTGACCGATTTTATACACCTTCGCGGCTCGACGCTCTCTAACGTACTGTATGACTCAGTTATGTTTATGAGCTTTGCCCTTACCGGCGTTATCTTGGGTTGCATGAGCGTCTATCTGGTTCACCGCGAGCTTGCCAAGAGGTGGCCGCGTAATACTGTTTGGGCCTTTTTACTGATTTTCTTTGTTTTGTCCAGTCTGGCGATTTACCTGGGGCGCTACTTGGGCTGGAACAGCTGGGACCTGGTAGCTAATCCGCTCTATATCTTACTCGACTTGTCCAACAGGCTGACCAACCCCGATAGCCTGACGGTTACGTTAGGCACAACGGTGTTATTCTTTGGCTTTATTACTGCCGCGTACGTGGCTTTTTACGCCGGAATTAAAGCTGTACGAGCCTCGAAATAGGGTATACTGTACCCTTGATGCAACAGATACGGGATTTGATTGCCGCTAAGGTCCAAGAATTGTTTGGTGTCGAGACGGACGTAATTTTGACGCGGCCAGACGAGCAGTTTGGCGATTACGCTACGAACGTAGCCTTGCAGCTGGCTAAGCCAGTGGGCGATAATCCGCGCCAAATTGCTGAACAGCTCGTTAATAGCCTGTCACACGCAGACATCAAGTCTGTCGAAGTCGCCGGCCCGGGATTTATCAACATCACACTAAGCGACACGGCGCTGCTGGCGCTGGCAGGGTCTGAGCCTACCAAAACTCTCGCCGGCAAAACCGTGGTGGCCGAATACTCTGACCCCAACCCGTTCAAGGTCTTGCACGCTGGGCATTTGTACACCAGCGTGGTTGGCGATGCTATTGCCAGTCTGCTTGAACGCGCCGGTGCCAGGGTCCACCGCGTTAACTTCGGCGGCGATGTCGGTCTACACGTCGGCAAGACCATGTGGGCCATATTGCAAAAACTCGGCGGCGAATATCCGGAAAACCTGGACGGTATCTCACCCGACGGCCAGGTCGAATGGCTGTCCGGGGCTTATATTTCCGGTACCAATGCCTATGAGGACGACGCCCAGGCCAAGGACGAAATTATCGCTTTGAACAAACGTATCTACGGGATTCACGCCGAAAACGATCATGAATCACCTCTAGCGCAAATCTATTGGACTACCCGCCAGTGGAGCTATGACTACTTTGACCGCTTTTATGCGCGCATTGGCAGCAAGTTCGAAAAATTCTATCCGGAATCCGGCGTGGCCGAACTGGGGCTAAAGACAGTGCGCGAACAACAAGAGAAAGGCGTGTTTGTGCAGTCTGACGGTGCGGTGGTGTTCAGAGGCGAAGATTACGGCCTGCACACCCGCGTTTTTATCAACAGCGATGGTATCCCGACATACGAGGCTAAAGACATCGGCCTGATTATGGCCAAATGGCAGGATTATAATTTTGATAAATCGGTTGTTATTACCGGCAATGAACAGGCGCAATACATGGCGGTGGTATTAAAAGCCATCGAGCAGTTCATGCCCGAACTGGCCCGGGCTACAACCCATCTGACGCACGGCATGGTCAAATTGCAAGGTGGAGTAAAGATGAGTAGTCGCAAGGGCAACATCCTCGGTGCGCGCGTGGTGCTGGATGCCGCGTACCAGGCGAACAAAGCCGCTACCGGCCAGGACAGTCAAGAAACGGCGCTGGCGGCCGTCAAGTATTCCTTTTTAAAATCTCGTATGGGTGGTGATATCATCTACGACCCGGCAGAATCAGTGGCGTTGGAGGGCAACTCTGGGCCGTATTTGCAGTATGCTCACGCCCGGGCGCGCAGCATTTTGCGCAAAGCGCAGAATGAGACTGGAGACTGGGGATTGGAGACCGGGGACTTACAGCCGGACGAACGAAGTCTAGTCAGGAAGCTTGGCGAATATGCCGAAGTAGTGGGGCTGGCTACACAAGAGCTGATGCCGCACCACATTTGCACCTATCTATACGAGCTGGCTCAAGGCTTCAACCGCTTTTACGAAAAAAACCGTGTCATTGGTGACGAGCGCCAAGACGCGCGTCTGTATCTAGTAAAAAAATACGCTGATACGCTAGGACAGGGGCTGAACCTCCTCGGCATCCACGCCCCCGAGCAGATGTAACACCCACATAAGCGGATTGGTTTGATATTATAACCAGTATCTAAGGAGAGAAATATATGGCTCAGTCAAAGAAGGCCGCGTTGGCAGCAAAAGAAAAGCGGGCAGCCGCGGTCACAAAAGCGAAGGCGCTGAGAGAAAACACCTTGGTCGGCAAACAACTCGGCGGGTTTATGGATTTTGTGCGCGAACAAGGGGTTGTGGGGCTGGCTGTCGGTCTCGCGCTGGGTACTGCCGCTACGGTGCTGGTCAAATCAATCGTAGATAACATTGTTATGCCGCTGGTCGGCTGGCTTCTACCAGGTAGCGGTAACATCGTCACTAAGACAGCCTGTCTCGATTCGGTTGACGGTGTTTGTACTAACGTTATGGCCTGGGGTGTGGTTGTAAGTAACCTTATTAGTTTCCTAGCCGTGGCACTGGTAATTTACTTTGTTGTTAAGGGCTTGAAACTCGACAAGCTGGACAAGAAGAAAGCCTGAAGTAGCAATTAACAATTTACTAAATTATTTCGCCATTGATCAATTTGCCAGGAATGACCAATGATAAATGAAAAATGGTGGTGTATACTGTAGCCATATCAATAACGTAGGAGCGTTGGTCTTATGTACATCGTAAAAATTTTAAAGCGCAAGGATGCCGCGTCTGTAGTGGTGGCAATCGTGCTGGCACTTATCTTGGGCAGCGTGTTGCCCGCGCTGACCCATGATCTAGCAACCTATCTGTCAGGTATAGAAACCTTTGGTGGTGCGGCTTGGCGCGAGAACGTTGTCCGGCCGATAATTAACTCGCTGTTGCAGGTTATTTTGCTGGAGGCGGTGTTGCGTGCGGTTATTTACACCCGCCCGCTGTTTGTCCGCAAAAAGCGCTAACAGAAAAAAGCTTCATAAAAACCGTCCGCAATATGCGGACGGTTTTCGTTATAATGATAGTATGCCGACGCACAAAGGGTTGACCGATCAGCAACGGCGGGTGTTGTTCGAGGGCGATACTGAAACGCCTTTCAGCGGCAAGCTGCTGCACAACAAAGCCGCTGGTAGCTACTTGTGTGTCAACTGCGGTACTAAACTGTTTGATTCTGAGACTAAATTTGATAGCGGCTCCGGCTGGCCCAGCTTTTATAACGTCGCCAGCAATGACGCGGTTAGGGTAAAAGAAGATATTTCCCACGATATGCGCCGGATCCAGGTGTCATGTGCCAACTGCGGCGGACATTTGGGGCATGTTTTTAACGACGCGCCAGACCAACCGACCGGCCTGCGATTTTGCGTAAACTCAACTGCTTTGGAGTTCAGGAAAAGAAGGCCGCAGTGATTGTCACGACCAACAAGGATACCATATGCGTAGAACTGCACGGCAAGGAACAGTTCTGGGCGCTGCGTGCCAAGGTTAGCATTCCTAAAGAAACCATCAAAGACATCAGGTTTGAGCCCTCGTTCCGCGATTGGCGCAAGTGGGAAGTACGTATGCCCGGCACTCACGCGCCGCAGCTGTTACTGGCTGGTTCGTATTGGACGGAAGAGGGGTGGGATTTTATGTATATCCACCGTCCGATAGGGTTTATTAACCCGCGGGTCGAGAATGTGCTGGTTGTAGAGACCGATCAAAACCGCTACCGGCGGGTTATTCTAACTTCTAATGAGGCTGAGGCCTCGAGGATTATCAAATGGTGGAACAAGAGCAAGAAAAAATAGATCAGGCACCGCCCGAGCCATACCGAAGCGGCAACCAGTTTAACCCGCCAGCGCCGCCGCCTAAACCAGAGAAACACCGCCGCCGACCGTCGCGCCGTCTGCTGATGATTGTTGGCCTTGTGTTGTTTGTACTGGCCGTGGCGGTCGGGCTGTACTACGGGTTTGTCCGCCAGCGCGGCGGTACGAGCGGGGCAAGCGACAATCAGGCCCAAGTTGATGAGACGCCCGAGCCCAAAACTTCTATCCGCATGCTGGCCACTGGCGACTGGATCGCGCACGATGCCATTAACGCCGCCGCCCGTACTGACGACGGCTATGACTATTCGGCTATGACTACCGCTTTTCGGCCGTATTTCGCCGGGAGCGATATTAATTTTTGCAACCTAGCCACGCTGGCTGGCGGCGAGCAGTTCGGTATCAGCGGCTACCCGGTATTCAACGCGCCGACGCAGTGGATAGATGGCATGAATAAACTTGGTTGTAATCTATACAACACTGGTACTAATCATACCAATGATAAAGGGCAGGGACCGATTACCGCCCAGGCGGATCATATCGATAGCCTGCCGGGTGTTCTGGCCCATGCCGGCGCCAACCGTTCGACCGAAGAGCAAAATCAGGTACGGTATTTTGAAGTAGAGGGCGTAAAATTTGCTTTTGTGTCGTACAGCACGTACTCTAACTCGCCAAACCCAAACCCTTATAGTTTGAATCGTTTCACCGAACCGCTAGTCACTACGCAGATGCGTGAGGCGCGGGACCAGGCGGATATTGTTATAGTCAGCATGCGCTGGGGTACGGAATATTCGTCTCAGGTTAATGCCTCTCAGGATGCCGATGCCCAGAAGCTTGCCGATCTGGGTGCTGATATTATCCTGGGTCACGGGCCGCATGTGCTGCAGCCGGTCAAACGTTTGACCGGCCAAGATGGGCGCGAAACCATTGTCTGGCTTTCTTTAGGTAATTTCTTGAATTCGCAACTCGAAACAGAGGCGCTGACTGGCTGTGTGGCCCAAGTAGATATAGATATCATCACCAAGAAAGTAGCGCGGAATATGTGCCTGCCGTTCTATCAGCACTACGACTGGACGGCAGAACAGGCCGCCGCCGAAGACCTGCTGGCCCGCCATAATTTCCAGATCATGCCGCTATATAACGCGCAGGAGCTGATGGCTCAATCTCAGCTAAACACGACAGTAGAAGAGCAAATGGAGCGCATCCGCGGGCTGGTCAATACCTACACCGAAACCCCCGTTATCAATGCTGCCGATTTATAAGTAGCTTGGGGCGGCGGGGAGGCCGAAGTGCTCTTCGAGCGTTTTGCCGCTGTGGTACAGCTGCGTGGCCAGGTCTGTGCCAACGTAGCGCAGGTGCCAGGGCTCGTAGATGAAGCCAGTGACATGCTGCATGTTCTGTTTGTAGCGGATGGTAAAGCCGTAACTATGCGCGTTGGCGGCTACCCACTGCCCAAGTGGCGTATTGGCAAATGATTGTTGGAGCTGGCAGTTGCCGGCATTGCAAATGTCAAAACTTAGTCCGGTCTGGTGTTCGCTGTAACCGGGGCGGGCGCTATAGGTATCGGCCGCGGCCTGGCCGCTGTTTTTGACGTAGTTGTTGTACAGGCTGGCCTGGTAATTGTAACTGCGATAGCCGCTAGAAAACATCGGGTCGTGCCCGGCGCCCCCGGCCGCGGCAAATAGTTGCTCAATGGCCGTGCCGACATCGGCGCGGATGCGCATAGACTCGTTGCCGGGTACGCGCAGTTTGACATTTGGATAGACGAGATTTGGCGGCACGTAACTAAGCGGATTTAGTGGACAGTGTTTGTTAACGACCCAGGCAAGCGTGCCAACACCCTCGGTCGGTCCTGCGGCGGCGGGCGCGGCAGGTTTGGGATTTTGGGCTTGCGGCTTCTCCTCCTCAACGGGAGGGGTCTGCTCTTCGGCCTGGATCGGCTGCTGCTCACTATTTAGGTCGTCAAGCTGCTGGTTACGGGGGTTGTCCTGCGGCAGGTAACTATCATCCGAGAAAATATCGTTGAATTTCATCACCCCAAACACGCCAGCAGCAACCAAAAAGACAATGCCTATAAACATCAGTACTTTCTGCTGTTTTGTGAGTTCAGGTTTCTTGGGCAGTTTCACCCCTATATTTTACAAGACAAAGAACTCATTCCATAATTGTATCTGATACAATGGGGATAATTATGTATCCCGTAGGAACTCAAAAGACTCTTGCATGTATGTGTACGATTGGAGCAAGCACTAATTCGCGGCCGTTTATATATGGTAATAAGTTAAGTGAGTTCTAACGGGATGGGAATAACAAAAATACTACCAACCAAACTGCTTTGGATGGATCTGGAGTTTACCGGCTTTGAATATGGCCGTGATGTCATATTAGAGGTTTCGGTCGAAGTGACGGACTTTGACTTTAAAACACTCGGTTCTTATGAGGCTAGGATAAAGAATAAGCCTGAGTTGCTTGTGGAGCGCATGAAGCTCAATACTTTCTGGCAGGATCATCCCGAGAACCGTGATAACTTTTTGCATCACAACGACGAGGGCAAACCAATCGCAGAGGTGGAGAGAGAGCTGATTGCCTTTACCGAACAACACTTTGGCTCCGAGCCGGCCGTGCTGGCGGGCAACTCGATACATAGCGATCGGGCGATGATAAAAGCCTGGTGGCCAGCGCTGGATTTGCGCTTGCACTACCGCATGCTGGATATTTCTAGCCTAAAAATACTCATGCAGGGCAAATACGGCATTGAGTACGAAAAAGCCAACAACCACCGTGCCTACGACGACATTCAGGAGTCAATCGCGGAACTGCAATATTACTTGGAATGGTTACAGAAAAGAGAAAACTAGAGACTACCCATACGGTCGCGGCGGTTACCGCGGATGATAGCAATGGTTACGAGACCAATAACTCCGGCCGGTAACCACCAATACCAGCAGATACCTATGAATTTCGCGCACGAACTGCCAGTTTGATCGTAACGTGCCGCCAATTGTTCGGCTTCTTCCAGGTCTGACTGGACGCTTTGTTCGGTCTGTCTGCGAGATTCCGTGAATGTCTCTGCTTCGTCAACCCCCGCGGATTGGGCTGTAGCGGCGGCACCAAGCCCTATAATACGGGGTAAGGCAGGGCTTAACCCTACCGCGATGATTGCCAGCGACAGCAAAGCCGCGATGGATACTTTCTTGATGGGTTTTACAAACATATATTACCTATAATTGTATAATAACAGGATGGATCATAAAGCGGTTGAAGAATATATTTTGAGCATGCCAAATACACGGTTGGATTATCCATTTGGCGAAGGCGTGGCGGTGTACAAAACAGGTCCGCTGGACAGCGGAAAAATGTTTGCCCTGATTCCCGAGGATAAAACACCGGTTAATTTGAGCCTAAAGTGCGATCCGCAGCTGGCAAAACTACTGCGCGAAAAGTATGAAACGGTGATGGAGGGCTATCACCTAAATAAAAAGCACTGGAATACAATACTGCTAACCGGCCAATTACCGTGGGAAGAGGTTCAGGCGCTTATCTTGCACAGTTATATTTTGGTCACCGAGGGCGAAGATACCCATCAGCCTACTGTGTAGAGTGGGAAAGCTGCTAGTCCCCATGTATTCAAAAGGGGACCCGCACTCTCCAGAAAGATAGAAAAAGCGTTACCTTAATGCTAAAGTGTCTAAGTATGCTGGTATCTGTATTAGGAAGATTATTAAAATGAATCTGGTCGCCAAACTAAAGGGACGATATAAGCATATCGCTACGTTCGTTGTGGTAGTTGCCATCGTGAGTGCAGCAAACGTGTTACTTTTAAGCGCAACACCAAGCTCGTATTTTGAGGCCGAGCAGGGCCAATTAAGTAGTGGCGCAACATTGATTACTGACTCAAATGCTTCGGGCGGGCAGGCTATAGGATTTGGTCAGGCTCAGGGAAGCTGCGGTTACGATGAAAAACTTGTACCCAAGTGTGGCATGTGGCTTGGCGGCTGGGGTAATGACTATCTGTCGACAAGCTGGGATTGGCGGAACAATGTACTCGACCATGAGGCTCGTATTGGTCGCCAACTTGACGTGGTGAGATATTATCATGGCCCCACGGGTCCACCACTCAGCAATAGCTATACTGGCAATATGGAAAGATTCTTCTTAAACAGGTCAAACACTCTATTGCTCCTAAACTGGAAGCCGGCGGAACCATGGAGCAATGGTGGGGGTAACAATGCTACGACGAACTCCTATATCGACCAGGCCGCAGATAACATCAAGGCGATAGCTCCTAAGAAGATTATGCTCATAATCTATCACGAACCAGAAAATGATGTATCAGGCGGTACAAACAATTGTCCGTCCAATGGATACGCTTCAAGCGCCTCCTCTGGAACACCGGCCGAATACCGGGCTATGTGGCAGAATGTCCGGAATCGGTTTGATGCGAAAGGCGTCAATAACGTCGTTTGGGTAATGAATTACATGGGCTTTAATCGTTATGACTGTATGGTCAAAGATCTCTGGCCTGGCAACCATCTCGTTGACTGGGTTATGTGGAATCCCTATTTTTGGGGTAATCATACGTGGCAAAGTGAAGTAAGCCGATTTTACAATTTCCTTAACTCTAACAGTACGAGCACCCATGATTTTAAGAGCAAACCATATGGGTTTGCCGAGTGGGGTAGTTGGTACGACACCCAGGCTCCTGCCTATAAGTTATATGATGACGCCAAACTTCATTTGAATCTCAATACGTTCCCGAACCTCAAGCTCATCAGTATCTTTGATGCGATTGGGACACAAGATTCTCGTATAAAGTATTCCGGTACCACAGGTAATGTTGACGAAGAAGAACAGCTTCGTTACAGAAACTTTGTTAACGATCCGCTCTTAAAGCAGCCGCACGTACCGATCGGCGGTGCTCAGTAGTTTTGGCTCGGGTTTAAACTCTACTTTAGATTTACTGCGACTGGCTTTGCTAGTCGGCAGTAAGTGTCGAGTAAATTGTGGTGGCGAAGTCGGCTATTGGGGCAGGGGAGCCGCTGCCCTGGCCAAGGATTGCGACCGCGAACTTGCGGCCGTCCGGTAAGGTCATAATACCGATATCGTGGTAGTTGGTGTCCTCATTCCAGCCGACCTTTGTTTCCCATACAGCTTCCGGTGCGCCGGTCTGTAATCCGCGCTTATACCTGGCTTCCTGCGTGCGCATTGCGTCAAGCAAAAAGGCGGTGTTCTCATCATTCAAATCACGTTTCTCGATAATATATTGCAAAATCAGGGCTGAATCCTGTGCTGACGTGCGGATGCCGTTAAAAAACGTACCGGTTAAACCCATATCGGCAACGCGTTGGTTTAATACCGACTGGCCGATCTCTGCCATCATGGCTTCGCCGCACGGGCTGTCGGATTCGCGGATCATCTTGTCGACACATTGGCGTTTGGTTTGACCGGATATCAAGATATCGTCGGGATTCTGGGCGCCAGTCTGGAAATCGACCAAACTCAGGTATGCGACAAATTGTTTATACAAGCTCGCGGCAAACAACACCTGCTCAGGCAGGTTGAACCCAATTATCTGCTTGGCCTGGGGGTCGTATACGACAATGTGGTACGTAGCGTCTTGCCGTGCTACCCATTCTTCAATGGCAGGTTGCAAGTTAACCGGCGTGTAGCCTGGCTCCTCTGACTGGATGGTTTGCTGGCTGGTATCACCCTGCGGTGCCTCGGCCGGATCAGTCCGAACCACCAGCCAGTAGGCGGCGCCAGCAATGATAACTAGCGGCAACAGGGCGAGCAGCCAGCGGCGCGCGCGGTGCCTCTTTGGCGCCTGGGCGCGACCAGAGTAGTACTTCGGACTCATGTTACTATAGTAACAGATGAAGAGGTACAGCACTCGTACAACGGGAGTACGTTCGCGGCGGCGCTGGACGGCAGTGCTACTGCTGGTAATCGCGGCAGTCGGGATTGGCTACTGGGTGTTCGGGCGCGGCAGTGACACATCTCTGCTTAACAATCCGTTCCAGGCCGAAAGCAGCGAGCCGCAGCCAACGTCTGTTAGTGGTCGTTATCTGTTTAACGGTACGATTGTACTTGCCCGGGCGGTTGAGCGCCTGGCTGGCAACGATTTGTCCCAGCCATTCTCGCTCATGCACACATTTGAACCCGAAAAGTATGATGCCATGACACTGGACTGGGAGTGCCCAACAACTGAAGATATCATTCCATACCAGACCCAGATAGATAATCTGCTATTCAATTGCCACAAAAAGTGGCTGCCAGAGGTTGTCAAACATTTTGAAATCGTCAGTCTGGCCAGCAACCATACCAACGATCTGGGCGAGGACGCCTATCAAGAAACACAGAAGAACCTCAATGAAGCTGGTATCCAGACCTATGGCAGCTATGATCCGTCGGTGGCTGAGGACGCCTGTGAGGTTATTGGTTTGCCGGTACGAATTGCCATGCCAGATGGTGAGGAGCAGACAGGTACTTTACCGGTAGCGTTTTGCAGTTGGATGTACTTCGGCCGCGATCCTTTACCAGGTGAAATGGAAGTGATGGAGCAGTTCGCGCGGATTATGCCGGTATTTGGGTTCCAACACACAGGGGTCGAATACCAGGCAACGGCCGGGGCAGATCAAGAATACGTAGCCCGTAAGACAGTTGACTTAGGTGCGGAGTTCTCTATTGGGAATTCGCCGCACTGGGTACAGAATGGCGAGGTCTACAAAGGCAAACCGATTTTTTACTCGACCGGTAACTTTATATTCGATCAGCTTGATAGCGAGACAAACAGGGGTCTGTCAATCGATGTGAGTATGAACATCCCATATGATGAAAACGTTGCCAAATGGCTCGCGCTGGCTAAAGAATGTAATCCTGCTGCCCGTCACGACGATTGTCTGGCCATGGCCGAACAGCGTGGTCTGGTAAAGTACGATGTTAACCTGGCCTATGATGTGGTCGCCTCGGTTGGCGGCTATCGGCACGTTACCCAAAAGGCGCCCGCTGACGTCCAGCGGGCAGTGGAGCAGCGTGTCGGCTGGGAGGCCATGAAAGCCGGCTTGGGACAATAAGCTGGCTCCAAACCAAGTCCGCGTTTATTGCTCACATCCTGTAGAGCAATAAACGCGGACTTGGTTAGGAATCCTATGGAATGGGTTCTATGGGCTGAGCAATGTGGAGCTGCTGGTGTAGGCTTCTGACAGGATATCTTTGGTCGTTTGGCTGCCGGTTGTTTGATACAAGGACTCTACCGCGCGTGAATAGTTAGCAAGCTCGCTGCTAAGTACTTGGCTAAAAGCCTCGTCAAAGCGATTGCTACTGGTAGCTGCATCTAGCTCCGTGTCGACAGATTGTTTTTTCTTTGCGGCCAATTCTTCCTTGGATATTTTGACATTGTTTTTGCTAAGGTGAGCGATCAGTTTTTGCTGCTGCGACGCAACACTTAGTTTGACTGTATAGGCCAGCGAACGGGTAGAAGCGTCCTGGGCCTTGTCAGCACCAAGGGTCGCCACGCGGGCAAGTTCTTCCTGTTGCGCGACTAAGCTTTTTAGAGATTTCGCATCGCCCTGGCCAGCGCTGGAGAGCAAGCTGCCTACTACGGAGATAATAATCAACAATAATATAATCCCGCCCCCAATAAGGATAATCCGGCTCTTTGGCGATCCGCCGCCGAAAACGGGTTTTTTGGCTGGCTGCCCCGGATTGGTAATAAAATCATAGGGGTTAGACGGCGGGCCTTGCGGCATAGTTGGTTGGCTTGGTTGCATAAGCATTAGCATATCAAACTTAGGAGTTAGGAAATAGTAATTAGGAACTAGTGCAGCCGAAGTCATAAAAATAATACAGGTAATATTGTTTATTCTAATTTCTATTTTCTAGTTTCTATTTTCTCATCAGTGTAAACTGATGTCATGGATCATGTAGTGAGGCCCTGATTATATTATGTTCTACGTGTATATTCTTCAGTCCGAAACTAAACACAGGCTTTACATCGGGAAAACCGGTAATCTTAAAAGACGTGTGAAAGAATATAATGACGGTCAAAATTTATCAACCAAGGCGTATCGACCCTGGACTATAATTTTTTACGAAGCCTACACAAACTCAGATGACGCAGCCCGTAGAGAAAAGTATCTCAAGACAACCCAGGGTCGCCAAACAATAAGGAGGATGCTACGTTCGCATTTGAACCAGTACGACAAGATAAATTTTGAGTATCAGGGCTCTACTGCATGATGGATGCGGTTACCGAGGTCAAAGCCAAGCTGTCTGTAGAGGACGTTATATCAGAATACGTTCAGCTCAAACGCGCCGGACGGAACCTTAAAGGCCTGAGCCCGTTCGGCAATGAAAAAACGCCCAGTTTTATGGTCAGCCCGGAGAAGCAGATTTGGCATGACTTTAGCAGCGGCAAGGGCGGCGATATGTTTACGTTTATCGAAGAGGTTGAGGGGCTGGATTTTAGGGGAGCGCTTGAGCTGTTGGCACGCAAGGCCGGGGTCGATCTGGATCAGTTTAAGAGCTCCAAGGGTACGGGAGGCAAGCAGAAAGAGCGTCTGTACGAGGTCAACAGTCTGGCGGCCAGGTTCTATCAGGCCCAGCTCAAAAACTCACGGCCAGCGCTGGAATATTTGCTAAAAAAGCGGGCTTTTACCAAAGACACGGTGCTTTTGTTCAAGCTTGGTTACTCACCGAACACAGGCGACGCCTTGCATACATTTTTGAAAGGCAAAGGTTTTACGGACGACGAAATGACGCGGGCTGGTTTAGTTACCAAGCGCTACCGGGGCCCGGGCGATATGTTTCGCGGTCGGATTATGGTGCCGCTCAGCGACGCACAGGGGCGGGTAGTTGGTTTTACGGCTCGCCAATTAGTAGATGATAAAGATTCGCCCAAATACATCAATACGCCGGCTACGCTGCTGTATGACAAGGGCCGTCAGGTCTACGGCCTGCATCTGGCCAAAGAATCTATCCGCAAGCAAGGCTTCGCGGTAGTGGTAGAGGGCAATCTGGACGTTATCGCCAGCCACCAGGCCGGGGTGCAAAATGTCGTGGCGGCCGCTGGGACGGCCCTAACAGAACACCACCTAAAAGACCTGGGCCGCTACGCCGGTGACATCCGTTTTGCTTTTGACGCCGATCGCGCCGGTATCAGCGCCACCGAGCGGGCTATTCCGCTGGCCGGCAAGGTAGGCGTTAATGTCAGTATTATTACCATTCCAGAGGGCAAAGACCCCGATGACCTCGTCAGGCAGGACCCAAAACTTTGGCTGCGAGCCATAGAGCAGCATCAATACGCTGTCGACTGGCTGATAGATCGCTACAAAAATCTGCTCGATATCAGCACTGGCAAGGGCAAGCGTGAGTTCACTGATGTTGTACTGGAGATTATCCGGCGGTTGAGCGACCGTGTCGAACAGGACCACTACGTGGCCGTTTTGGCTGGAATAATTGAGGTCAGTCCAGATGCCATACGTGCTAAGTTGGCCGAAAATCCAAAGAACAGCCAACGGTTAAAACGGCCGAAACTAGAAACTAGAAATCAGAAACTAGAAACTAAGGTAGAAATCGAACAGCGCAAGGCCGAGCAGCACCTTTTGGCGCTACTCCTGATGCAACCGTCTTTGCGAGCCGAGGCAGGGTATCTGACCAAAGACATGTTTACGGACGCCAAAGCCCAAGAACTTTTTGTTTTCCTAAAAGATCATCCGGATTTTACCGGCAAGGGACAGGCATTAAAAGAGTTGCAATCTGTTGCCGATTATGTAAAAATTACTGCATTACAATTCGATGAATTATATCGACCGCTCGAGTATACAGAACTTCACTACGAAGTCGCTCGATTGCAAGAACGCTTAGTTGCGCAGTATGTGAAACACCAAAAACAGCTCGTCAGCGAGCGGCTCATAGATGCCGGCGACGACGAGGCCCGCCGTTTACTAACGGCCGATAAAGAACTCAACAACCTACTTAAATCAGTAAAAAGGAAGTAAATACACCTATGCCCGAAGACAAAGCCGCCAAAGAAGCAGCGCTTAAAGCCGCCAAAGACAAATTGCTGGAAAAAGGCAAAAAGGCCGGTAAGCTCGATCAACGCGACATTTTTGCCGCCATCGCCGACACCGCCGAGAACGTAGACCTGCTGGACCAGCTGTATACCGAGCTGGGCGAAAACGAAATCGAACTTGTCGCCGCTACCGAACCCAGCGCCGAAGATTTTGACGACAAATGGACAGGCGAAGACGGCGAAGAAATCGTACTGGACGACAAAGTCTATCTGGATGACATCGCCGACGACTCAGTTCGTTTGTACCTGCGTGAAATCGGCAAAATTCCGCTGCTTACCGCCGAACAGGAGCTGGCGCTAGCCCAGCGCGTTGTCGCTGGCGACAAAAAAGCCAAGGACGAAATGGCCGAGGCCAACATGCGTCTAGTCGTATCAATAGCCAAGCGCTACGTCGGCCGCGGCCTGGACCTGTTGGACCTGATTCAAGAGGGAAATACGGGGCTACTACGCGCCGTCGAGAAATTCGATCCGGACAAGGGTTTCAAATTCAGTACCTACGCTACGTGGTGGATCCGCCAGGCCATTACCCGCGCCATCGCCGACCAAGCCCGCACCATCCGCATACCCGTGCATATGGTGGAGACTATTAACAAACTGCTGCGCACTCAGCGCCGTCTGACGCAGGAGCTCAACCGCGAGCCCACCAACGAAGAAATCGCCCGCGAGATGGAAATAGATGTCGACAAAGTTGAACACATCATGAAAATCAAACAGGATATATCCAGCCTTGACGCCAGCGTGCGCGACGACGAGGAAGATTCGGTCCTAGGCGATTTTATAGAAGACGAAGACACTGTCAGCCCAGAGGAATCCGCCGCTGGCCAGCTGCTCAAAGAGCAAGTCAAAACCCTGCTGGGCGGCCTGACCGACCGTGAACAGAAGATTCTAAAACTCCGCTTTGGGTTAGAGGACGGCAAAAGCCACACGCTAGAAGAGGTAGGGCAAGAATTTAGCGTCACCCGTGAACGCATCCGCCAGATAGAGGCCAAAGCCCTGGCCAAGCTTAGGAAACATAAGGACTCCAAAAAATTGTTGGACTATATCAAATAGCACCATATGAATGCCGCCGAACCAAAACCACCATTTTTTGATCCGGCACTAGAGTCTGAGATCGACAGACTATCAACACAAGACCATCCGGATCTTGTAGTCCATGCGGATCGGCGCTTACAACAAATCACTGAGCATTATGCCAAAATGCCGCAGCCGCCAGCCTACCAATTGCGCAAAGTAGGTGCCAGGGTAGTGATAGGCAGCGGTATTGTCTACGCGATTAGTCGCGACCCGTTTGTGACAACGGCAACAGGCATGACTATTGCGTCACTTAACATCATGCGGCGGCAACATGCCGAAACTATGCGACATATGTACAATAGCCGCCTCGAACGCCTAATCTTGGCTCGGATTGTACTAAGAGCAAGGAATCCGGATAGGCTATGAAAGGGGTTCTATGATTATCGGGCTATCAGGAACTTTCGCCAGCGGCAAGGACACTTTGGCGCATCATCTGGTAGCGACGCGTAATTTTTTGCACGTTAGCACCGGCGATATGGTGCGGGCCGTGGCCGAGGCCGAATACGGCAGCACAGAACGCCCGGTGCTGGCAAAAACCGCAAACGAACTGCGTGAAAAGCGCGGCCCGGG
>CAYWFI010000011.1:0-633 GCA_964458165.1 uncultured Candidatus Saccharibacteria bacterium | reverse complement strand
TTCAAGCGCCAGTTCGGCTAGTACGCCCGGGCCGCGCTTTTCACGCAGTTCGTTTGCGGTTTTTGCCAGCACCGGGCGTACTAGCCGAACTGGCGCTTGAAAAATACGAATCAGAAAAAGCCGAATACAGCGGCATTGTCGTCAGCGGCGTACGTAGTTTGGGCGAGGCAGAGGCTATCAAACACGCTGGTGGGCGCATTGTGTTCGTAGACGCGCCGATAGAAATCCGCTATGAACGTATCAAACACCGCCACCGCGCGGGCGAAGAAAAGCTCACATTCGAACAGTTCAAAGCAAGCGAAGAGGCCGAGGAACTAGCCGTGCACGATAACCCCTACGTGCAAGACATAACAGGGGTCAAAGAACTAGCCGACATTATTGTACCCAACGACAATGACGTAGAGAAATTCTACAAAACAGCCGAACAAAAACTCGGCTTCCACGCATAATACCTTTGACAAAAGTAGCAAAAAGACCAACCGGGCACGTTGTATAACGACCATCCGTTGGTCAAATTGATGCAAGGCTTCGGCTGGCAATGGGGTGGCGATTAGAGCTTGCAAAAAGACAGCCGCGTGGACTACCAGCATTTTGAAAAGACATAAAACTTTTATGCTTGCAAAATCACGGAGA
>CAYWFI010000010.1:0-17681 GCA_964458165.1 uncultured Candidatus Saccharibacteria bacterium | reverse complement strand
GTAGCTGCATATTTCGCTTTCGCCTAACGTCCACGCTTCCTGCGCCAGCCAGACAAGACCGGCAAAGCCGGTTCTTTGTCTAGCCTAAGCGCAGAAACCGTGGCAGCCAAGGAAGTAACAGAGGCTTATGTTGTTTTTAGTCTGTAAAAATTGTATAATAGCCTGGTTAAACAACCTTTTCTATGGAGAAGCTACCAGGTACACCGTTTGGATTCGAGCGATATCCGGATACGTCCGGCGAGTCAAAAGACGCCAAAAAAAAGAAGAAAACCACCCGTATTCCTCGTTCAGGCGGTATTCTGCCCAAGCTAGAGGCTGACGACAAGCGTTCTGCCGGGACAGAAGAAACCAAACCTAAGCCGCTGGGAGAAACTCTTGCTGCTGCCAAAAAGCCAGAAGCAAAAGATAAGGCAGCAGAAGACAGTACCAAGACGGAAACGTCCGAGGCTCCAGCTGACAGACCTGAAGAAGCGGTCGCCGAGACACTGGAAATCCCGGAATTAACAGAGGGCGCAAAGGCAGAAACTGAACCCGAAAACAGCTTAGAGGGTGAATTCGCGGACGAAGGACTAATTATAACCCGCGCAGGAGCGCCTCAGACGGCCGTTGTCACGGAAACCGCCAGTGATACGCCTCGTACCGAAACTTGGCCAGTAACGCCTCCAGAGGCTCCACAGGGGCAGGAGACGGCCCAGGAACCCGCCGCCGAAACAGTAGCGGAGATGCTGGCTGATCCTGATATCACGGCTGAGATTGTCGTGTGGCCAGAAGTTCCCGTTCCAGCCGAGGTACCTATCGAGGTGGCTGCCGCGGAGGCCCAAGATATAGCCGATGTGCATCGAGCGCTTGACGCGAACGAGCGTTTTAACAGCATGGCCGCTCCAGTAAGCGCCGCGGCCGAAACCACGCGGCCAATTGTTCCAGAGGATGTCAGCGATGCTTACTACCGCGGCCGAAAACACGGCACCAGCAGCGGTGTGCTGGCTGGCGGTGTGTTTGGCTGGTGGCTGGGGCGCCGCGGCAAGCGTGAGATCGCTGTCAAAGCCAAGTCAGAGGCTGAAAAGCGCGACAAAGAAATAAGAAATCTCAAGAACCAACAGGCACTTATTGCCGAACGGTTGGCTGCTATGGAAGGTACCAAAGAAAACTTACCCGTATTAAGCAAAAAACAGGAAACCTTTACCGGCAGATCGCCAGAGCCGGGTAAGACAGAGACTCCTGCCATGCCGGCAGCAACCGAAACTCTTATACCGGCAGCTTGGGACGAAAAAACACTGGCAAAAACCCCGGAAAAACCTACGCCTAAACCCGAGCTACCCCTAGAGAATCAGCCCATTACCGAAGAAACGTACCAAGCTCCGGTTGGCCGACGGATCGAAACAAGCGTCTGGCACCGGGTTGAAATAGATGAAAAAACCGGCCGCGCTGTCGAGAATCCTGAGCTGGCTTATGGCGAGGCTTTCCGCCGCGAGCAACAGCAGGAACGCCTGGCCCGCGAGGCCGCCGAGGCGCAAACCGCCGTACAGGTCGGCTATACGGTTTTGAAGGCCGGAGCCGTGCCAGGAACAGATACGGCAGGGCAGATTACGCCAGGCAAGTCATCTAACGCGTCCGCAGACATGCCGCCCAGGCTCAAGAACAAGGCTTTTATCAAGCAGCAACTTGTCCGCCGCACCATGGACCCGGTTACTTGGGTTACTGCCGCGGTGATTGTTGTACTTTTGTTCCTAGTCGGCATCTTACGCTAGATTTCTATTACAATAGAGTCAAACGGAGGGTCTTATGACATTTGAAGAGTATCAAACCAAAGCTATCAGCACGCTTACGAGCGACCATGTTTACGGCGACCTCACGGCTGAGCTCATGGCGCAGATATTGGGGCTAATTGGCGAAAGCGGCGAGGTGGCCGAAAAAGTCAAGAAGCTGATACGTGATAAAGATGGCAAGATTAGTGATGATACCCGCGCCGAACTGCTCAAAGAGCTAGGCGACATCTTATGGTACGTCAACTCTGTGTCTATCCTACTTGGCTCGAACATCAGCGAAGTCGCCGAAAAAAATCTGGAAAAAGTCCTGGCCCGCAAAAGCCGGGGTGTCACCAAAGGGTCGGGTGACAACCGTTAAATTTCAAACTCGAGAATCAGCGCCTTGTGGTCGGAAATCAGGGTATCGGACGCTTCAAAGGCTTTCACCCTGACATCATCGCTGACAAAAACATAATCACAGACCTCGGTTTTGTCGGTCAGTTGGGTGCGGGTTGTCTCTAGGTCGTATTCAACGGATAAGTTGGTCAGGACTTTATTAATTTCTTCGAGCGATTTGCTGTGCGGCGACAGGTTAAAATCACCAGTCAAAATCACCGGGCCCTCCAGACTCGCGGCGTAGTTGGCGATAATTTTAGACTGGCGCATAGTCTCGTCGTCACCGTTTTTGTGCTGGCGGATATGATGACCATGATGGTTTAGTAGATGCAGTTTCTTATTGTTTACATCGATGACAGTGTGCTGAAAATTCCTGATATTGTAGTCGTGCTCGTCAAAGTCAAAATCCTCGATGTATTCGAGGCGCGTGAAAACGGTTTGCTGCTCGGCAATGGGGTACTTGCTTAAGATAGCGTTGCCAAAACCGGCCTTCTTTTGCATGAGGTTTATAGTGAACACCGGCGAGAAAAAGACATGCTGGTAGCTGCCCGACGCCGCGATATGTTCAAGCGTCTCAAAAATAAAACCGTCGCCTTTGGTGCTTACTACCTCTTGAAAACACACAAAATCGGCGGCCTGCTGGCGCATAAAGTCGCTTAACTGGTTACTGAGTCGACCGCCCCAAATATTAGCTTGCAACAGCTTCATCGCCTAATCTCCCTTTACCAACAGATTAACACAGCTTTTAGAACCAGCCCCAGGATTGTTTACGGAGCCACTCGTCCAAGCTGCCACCGCCGCCGCCGGATAAGCAGAGTACCAGGCCGCCATGTTTTAGGTGTCGTTTAATCCGTTTTTTGAGGTCTTTGTTTAGCTCGGCTGGTTCGGCTTTGGCCTGCATATCGGGATTGAGGTTAGTAATCAGTTCGGCCGGCGTTAGCACGGCCTGGTTCGGGTCTTCGCGGGCCAGGTAGCTCGGCACCCAGTAAAGCTTAGCCGCGCCGTCAAAGATATCACGGTGCAGGGCGGCGGTATGATGCATCCGCCGGTTGGTCAGCGGTTCGTATACTACTACCAATTCGCGACCTTCAGCCTTAGCGACTTCCAGGCCAATCTCAATAGCGCCGGCAATTTTATCGGTAGTATGGGCGTAATCGGTGTACAGATGCGGTTTGATAGGCTCCATACGTCGCGACACGCCCGGGAACTTGTTTATCAGGGGTATGAGTTTATCGGCGGGCTGTTTGGTAATCTGGCTGACGGCCGTGGCGACCAACCAGGCGTTACGGCGGTTGACCGAGCCGGGCAGGGTGATATGTGCTAGCTCCGGCGCGTTATCGTCCAGGGTGACGTACGTGGCGTCTATTTCCAGCCCGAGTTTGGCAAAATCAGCCCGCCAAATCAGACGCCAGGCACTCTTGCTCAAAAATTCTCTGAAAGCTTCACGGTAAGACTCTTCGGTTGGATAGATCTCGTGATGGTCGTAGCCAATACCGCTGATCAGTGTCATGTACGGCGAGAAGCTCAGGAAATTGCGGTCAAACTCGTCGGCTTCAAGTACGAAATATTCAGATCCAGGGTCGTACTGTCCCATCTCACCGAAACTTATTTTAGCGCCGACAGAATAACTTATGGGCAGTTCTAGCGCTTTCATCAGATATACCAGCAGGGCGGTAGTAGTAGTTTTGCCATGGGTACCGGCTACGGCCAGCAGTTTGAGCTGTTTGTCCTTGATGATGTGGTTGAGCAGCAGGTCGCGTTTGCTGTTTTTGATGCCCTGCTCGGCTACGAACTGCAGCTCTGGATGGTCGGGATTTTCCTTTTGGATAGCAGACGAAAACACGTACCAGTCAATAGGTTTTTGCTTGTGAATATGCTCGATCGCTCCATGTGTTTGCCCTATGTAGATATCTGGTATCCCGTGTTTTTTAAGATACTCAATATACTGGCTGTTCTGTTTGTCTGAGCCGCTGACATCAAATCCCGCCTGTTTAGCAACAAGCGCCAAGGGGCCGATGCCCGTGCCGCCAATACCCGAAAAGAAGATGTGCATACACCTAGTATAAAGTCCATCAAGTCCAAAAGTCCAAAAGTCCTTATGACTTGATGGACTTGATGGACTCCCGGACTTTATACTAATGCTATGAGCAAACGTAAGCTGCATCATTATCTAACGCGCCTGCGTACAGTGCCAGTGTGGCTTTTTTTGGTACTGGCGGTGTTTTTCGGGGTCGTGGCCGTGTTAGCGATGCGGGCCAATAACCAGAAGATGATCGAACTCCGCGAAGCGGTGTTTGTAGCCGATGAGCAGGGTGGTGATATCGAGACCGCGCTTAGAGATCTCAGGGAACATGTATATAGCCATATGAACACCGACCTCGCGGCTGGCGACAATGCCATAAGGCCGCCTATCCAGCTCAAATACCACTACGAGCGCTTGGTGCTGGCCGAAAACGCTGGTTTAAGCGCGAATAACGAGACTGTCTATACTGACGCGCAAAACCACTGTGAACAGGCTGTTCCTACTGGTCTGCTGGGCCGTAACAGACTCAATTGCATAAGGGAATATATTGACTCGCGCGGGGTACAGACGACAGAGGAAGTACATATACCCGACGCGCTGTACAAATTTGACTTTGCCTCGCCGCGTTGGTCGCCTGACCTTGCTGGTATAAGCCTGGTTGCCGCTGCCTTATGTCTAGCCTTATCAGCAGCTTTACTGGCAAGCGAATACACGCTACGCCAGCGGCTCCGCAAGCACCACCACTAAAGATTAAAGACGCTCCGGGGAGCGTCTTTAAGGCCTTCTGCTAACTTATTTCTAACTATTCGAGGCTTCGCACTTCTGGCCATCAGGGTTTTGCCTGACAAACTCGGTGATAGCCTGGGCCACTTGACCATCGTCCCTCAGGTTCTCCCAGAAAGTAATGTGCTCACGGTTAATGACCATTTGATCTTCCGGACCATGCAATTCGCAGCCAAGCTTGGCCAGACTAATGTCTTGCTGGGGCTGTCCTGCCGTGTCTTCGCTACCGGATTGTACTTGTTCGTTGACGCGCAGGTAGTAGATGTTATCCAGCGTGAAAAACTTGCTGTTCAGGTCGCGGACTTTTCCAAAGTAAACCTGCCCGCCGTTTAAGAATACAGCCTGGAACTTGTCTTTATTTAGATATTCTTTCTCTGCTTTGCCGCCGCCAGTAGCTATGTATACGGCAACAGACGCGATCAATAAACCAACAGATATAAGCAAGAACGCTGATACGATTCGCATAAACTTGCCACGTTGTTTCTTGCCGCCGCTGTGCGCGGGTCGCCCGGTTGCTGGAGCGGCTGGAGCAGCCGGTTGTTGGCCGCCACGGTTCATAAATTCCATAAACCCTCTTTCCACCTTTATTATTTCTTTAAATGACTACAACGCATATAGTACCTCAAACATGAGCGTTTACGCAATATGCTCAAATAATTATTTTATCCACTCTTGTCGACTAATAAACATCATATCTTGTCACCCCTGTAAAAATGAAGCATCGGGGCCAAAGGTGTAAAATCTTGTTGACAAACAAAAACCCTCCAGCGTACGATTGGGGTACCATTAGTAATGCTAAGAGAGGGAGTCATAAACAAATGGCATACAAGCACACAAACTCTAAAGGTGTAACATACTATCTGAACTCAAAGGCCGTAGTTCTACGCGGCGGCAAAGAGCAGACGATTTACTACTTCAGCAAAGACCAGCGCCCAGAGGCTACTGACTTACCTAGCGGTATGGAAGTCAACGAGAATCCTCGCAACGGTTTCTTGACTGTCAAGCGCGTCAAGTAATCTTAACTGCCGAACAAAAAACGCCCCTATACTAGGGGTGTTTTTTGTGTAGGGGGGCTTTTCACTTTTCACATTTCGCTTTAAACTAGGGGTTTGTATGGCGAAAATAATCGTAGAGGCAAAAGGCCTTACCAAAAAGTACGGCAAGAAGACAGTCGTCAATAACATCAGCTTTGATGTTAAAGAGGGCGAGATTTTTGGCATCCTTGGACCTAATGGCGCTGGTAAGACCACAACGCTGGAAATGCTGGAGACAATGCGGCCGATAGACGGTGGCAGTGCCTCGCTGGCCGGTGTTGATGTCGCTAGCAACCCCGACGCTATAAAGTCTATGATCGGCGTGCAACCGCAGACCCCGAGTTTTGAGGAAAAAACCAAGCTAACCGAACTAATTCAGATGTTCGCGGCTTTTTACGGTGAAAAAGTCGACCCCAAGAAGTTTTTAAAGGACGTCCAACTGGAAGAAAAAGCGAGCAGCTACCCCGAGCAGCTGTCCGGCGGCCAGCGCCAGCGTTTTTCCATCGCCACGGCGCTTGTGCACGGTCCCAAAGTCTTCTTTTTGGACGAACCGACCACTGGCCTAGACCCCCAGGCGCGCCGTAACCTGTGGGATCTTATCCGCGACGTTCGTAAGCGTGGCGTCACCGTCATCATGACTACGCACTATATGGACGAGGCCGAGCTGCTGTGCGACCGGGTGGCTATCATGGACAGGGGCAAGATTATCGCCCTGGACACTCCTAAGAACCTCATCAAAGCCCTGCTGAAGAAGGGTTTCAGAAAATCTCAGCACGTTGAGCAAGCCAATCTGGAGGACGTATTCATCGATATGACCGGAAAGGCGCTGAGGGAATAACTATGGACAGACTTCGCAAGCAGTTGCTGCCGATCACCACATTCGTGCCGATAGATGTCAAGCGGCTGTTCCGTGACAAAGTGGGCATCTTCTTCGTTTTTATCTTTCCGCTGATATTCCTGTTGGTATTTGGCACCATCTTCGGCGGCAACAATGAGATTTCGGTCAAAATCGCGCTCATCAACCAGTCCGATACCGAATATGCCGCCGCGTTTGAGGAGCAGCTGAAAGAGAGCGAGGTCTTTGACGTGGACGAGTCAATCACGACACTCGAGGACTCCAAGACTAAGATGACCCGCAGCGAACTCAGCGCCACCATTGTTTTACCAGAGGATTTCGGCACTGTCCCGGAAGGCGGTTCGCATCCGACCGGCCAGGCTCAGCTGATCTATGATCAAAGCAATGAAAGCGCCATCCAGGTGGTCGTTTCTATCGTCGAGGGCATGTTCGCCGAAGTAAATGCCCAGCTGGTACCGGTGCCCGAAACGCCGTTTACGGTAGCGACGGAATCTACCGCTACGCCCGGTCTGACCCGGTTTGATTACGTCTTTTCGGGCCTGCTGGGCTTTACGCTTCTGAGCCTTGGCGTCTTTGGGCCGACCACCGTCTTCCCCCGGCTGAAGCAGCGCGGCGTACTGCGCCGTTATCAGACGACCACGCTCAAAGTCTGGCAGCTTTTCGTTGGTAATGTCATGTCAAACGCCATCGTGGGCTTGCTTGCCGTGGCCATTATGTTCTTGGCGGCGCTGCTGATATTCGACCTCAATATGCGCGGCAATTTCCTTACTCTTGGCATGATTGTCGTCTTGGGCGTTACGCTGCTGTTCGGTATCGGGTTGAGTATCGGCGGCTGGGCCAAGAACGAAAACCAGGCCGCGCCGCTCGCCCAGTTGGTAACCCTGCCTATGATGATGCTCTCGGGCGTGTTTTTCCCGGTGTTCCTGATGCCGGAATGGCTGCAAAGCATTACCAGGTTCATCCCGCTCACACCTATAGTCGAATCTACCCGTCTGGTCATCACCGAGAACGCTAGTCTGCTAGACCTCGGCCCGCAACTAGCTATTATTCTCGGCTGGACGGTGATTATCTATATCGTAGCCTTCCGTGTCTTCCGCTGGGAGTAAGGCCTCTTGAGAGGGGAACATCCCACATTCTGCGGGCCCGCAACTTCGTCTTTGAAAACAAGTTTTCAAGAGAAGATTGCCTTGCAAAATGCCACAGGCATTTTTCACCTCTCAACGCGCGGGGCGCAGGCGGAGCCTGACGCTCCGGCTGCTCTCCCCTGGGCTGCATCTCAAGAATGGGCGTTCCGCGGCAAGAAAATCCACATAGCATCCACCTGCCAAACCTGCTTAACGGTGGTGAAATGGATGAAAGGCCACAAGCTGTAGACAAATTAGCATAAGTGTGATATAATGGAAGTATGGTTGAACAAAACCACAATTTATACGATGACTCGCGCCAAGATATCGCAGATATGTACGGCAGTCCCAATGACCGGGCTGATTACGGCGTACGTGGTCCTTTGCATACTGTTGTTGAGATTGAACCCGTCACCACCGCCAGTCAGCCAGAACAGCTTGATTTATTCTCTGAGCCTTCAGAAGTACAGGTTACGGTAACCAGGAATGTACCAGTTACAATGCGTTCTTCTGACAAAGCAGTACCTATGCCTTCTGAAATACGCGAGCAGCTAAAGGCCATGAAAGAGCGCGTTGCTAATAAACCGCCTTTAAAACTTGGCAACATGCCGAGGCAGCAGGCAGATGAAAGACATTATGCGGCCCATTGGCGTGAGCAAGCCCGAAAGACCAATAATCACGGCCGCGGCCCGGGACGGTAGACGATGGGCGCGGAAGTTTATGAACAACAAGTACTTTTTGAAGACCCTGCCGCTACAGCTACAGAGTTGATCGGGGCCACTGCCGTACATGAGGCAGTACAGTTGCAGCCGGAAACAAGCAAGAAGAGGGTTGCTTTTGGAGGTTTTGTTAAGCCAGAGATGTATGATGTTTTTGGTGATTATGATTTGGGTAGTGTAACCCAGGCCGAAATCGATTGGATGAAGCCCGAAACACTAGGAAAGTACCTATTTGAGCCTGGTCGAGATGCTAAATTTACAGTTGACGGTGTGGCGCTGAATGCGACCGAACACGGCATAGTAGCGCGTAGCCCATTCAAGTTGGCTGAAAAGGCCGAGGAACAGACACTGAAAGACAAGGATCTCAATGATGAAGAACTTGCCAAGGCGGCTCGGTCGCAGGTACATGCCCTGGAAGGTAAATTAGACGCAATGACAGGCCATAGGGCTAAGCTGGCGGAACAACGCGCGATGGTGAAGGAATTGGCAGGCGAGGCGAAAAAACCTGGATATGCACACAAAACAGAAGAAAGAATGAAAGAACTCACAAGTGCTGTATGGAATGAGCTTACAAATGTTTTAGATGTAGTGCATATACAAAGAGAATGGACCGATGATAAGAGAAAAAAGGCAGAAACCGCGCTGATTCACCATCTAACACAAGGCTCCCAAAGATTAAGAGTGAACCATTGGCAGGCGATGATTGGGTTAACTGACGGCTACCTTGGCGCTCGTACGAATCTATTTAATAATCGTATAAGACAGGTTCATACAATGCTTCAAGAAAAGACCACTGAGTACGGGCAAAGGTTCGGTTATTAGTCCGTTTTTTGTCCTGGCGCCTATGGATGATGTGACGGATACGGTTTTCCGGTCTATTGTGCATAGTACTGCTCCGGCCGATTTATACGTTACTGAGTTCGTGAATGTTGACGGGCTGATGAGCCCGGGCCGGCCAAAGCTCATGAAGAAGCTGAAGTTTGCGGCGGATGAAGGACCTTTGATCGCGCAGTTGTGGGGCCTCAAACCAGAAAATTTCGAGACCGTTGCCCGGCAAATCGCCGACGGCACCATACAGAGAGAACTTGGCTTGCCGGAGGGCGTCAATTATGTCGGCATAGACATCAACATGGGCTGTCCGGCCAAATCCGAGGTCCAAAACGGTACCTGCAGCGCGCTTATCAAGAACCGTCCGTTAGCAGCCGAGATAATCGAAGCGACCAAGCGCGGTGCGGAGTCCGCTGGCCAGCGGATGCCGGTATCCGTTAAGACTAGGCTGGGCTATAACGAGGTAGACCTTACGTGGCACGAGTTTCTGCTGGGGTTTGATCTGGATATGCTGACTATCCACTGGCGTACCAAAAAAGAAATGAGCAAAGTTCCAGCGCACTGGGAGCTGGCACCAGAGGTAGTAAAGCTGCGTGATAAAATCTCGCCAAAGACCAAAATAGTCGGCAACGGCGACGTACTGACAAGAGAGCAGGGCGAGGAGTTGGCCAGGCAGCACGGTTTGGACGGCATCATGATAGGCCGCGGAATCTTCCACGACCCTTATGTGTTTGCGAAAAGTTCACCCTGGCAGGGAATTGGCAGGGAAGAGCGAATCAAGTTGTATCGCAAACATGTCCAACTGTTTGCGGATACGTGGACTACGGGCCCTTCGACAAGCTCAGGGTTTAGCAGCGAACGCAATATCAAAACCCTAAACAAATTCTGCAAAGTCTACATCTCTGACTTCGACGGCGCCAAAGAAATGCGCGAAACCCTGATGAATTGCAGCTCCACAGACGAGCTGCTGGCACGACTATAATTTTTTAATTTACTAATACCCCCGGGGGGTATAAAATGGAAAGGTGAAATATACTTATCAACAACGTGTGCGGCATCGCAGCAAGATTATTGCCGGGCAGATTGAGGGGCTTCAGAAAATGATTGGGTCTGATACCTACTGTATGGATATCCTGACGCAAAATTTGGCCATTCAGCGCGCCGTGGCTAGCTTGAATAAGTTAGTGATTGAGCATCACATCCAGACGCATATCAAAGCCGACATGGCATCGGGTGACACGGACCGCCAAGCACGGGCCGAAGACGAACTTCTTAAACTATATGATTTACATAACATACGGGGTAAGTAAGATGCACGACAAACACCTTCACCACGAAAACCACATCCAGCCTCTGGAGTCGCCGCTTGAGTACGCAAAGTTCGCCGGGGTTATTATTGGTATTGTCGCGCTAGCCGTGTTGCTAACGGTTTGGCGGGGCTGGGGCTTGATGGAGTTTATGGCAAATTTCATGGGCGTGTTCTTCCTGACTTTCGGCGCGTTTAAATTGGTCAATCTGGAAATGTTCGTACTGACCTACCGCGGCTACGATATCTTGGCCAAACGCTTTACGCTTTGGGCGTGGGTATTCCCTTTTGTCGAGCTGGTGCTCGGGCTCGGCTATCTACTGCTTGGTAATAATTCGTGGCTGAATGTCGCGACAATCGCCATAACCGGCGTCGCCAGCATTGGTGTTATCAAGGAGCTGCGGCGTAAATCAGTTATGAAATGCGCCTGCCTGGGCACGGTTATTCGGCTGCCTTTGTCTAAAATCAGTTTTGTCGAAGATTTCGCGATGTTGGTTATGGCTGCCTTAATGATAGTCTCTAGTACAATATAGTAATGGTTAGAGGCAATTGGTTCGACAGGCATCTGCGCGGGATTAACCGTTCGCTGTTGGTAATTATTATCCTGCTGAATGCCTATGTGCTAGCGGCGCCCTTCTGGCCGCAGGCATCGTATCGTATTGCCGAAGCGGTTTCCACGACCCAGGATGTCGATACGCCCGAGGCCAGACAGGAGATTGATCGTAGCACTGATCATATCGTCATCCCGCGTCTGCGCCTGGATGAAAAAATTTGGATTGGCGATAACGAACGGCTGGTCAACAAAGGCGTTTGGCACATTCCCCACAGCAGCACGCCGGATAAAGGCAGTAACACCGTGCTGGTCGGACACCGTTTTAGCTACAAGGATCCGGCAGTGTTTTACCATCTGGACAAAGTCGAGGTTGGCGACCCGATTGTGGTTGCCTGGGACGGCAAACTCTATACCTACCGCGTGGACGGATCAAAAATTGTTAAACCAACAGATGTGTACGTTGAGGACCCGTCTGATGAGTCAATGTTGACGTTATACACCTGCCATCCGCTGTGGTCCATACGCGAGCGGCTGGTCGTAACGGCTAACCTGGAGGCTATTGAGTAATGAAAAGTACGTTTACCATTGGCCGTTCACCATTTACCATTTACAAAGTCGCGTCTTTGACGCTTCTTTCACTGGAAATTGAAAATCGTAAATTGATAATTGCTCCCGAAGGGAGACGGTAGAATGACAGAACGCAAAAAATTCGTACTTTTGCTGCTGTTACTGATTGCCAGTGTTGCCCTGGTGTTCTATGTGCGCAGCACCTTTGGCCAGGATTTTGTCCAAAACTTGTAGTAGTCGGCTATATGGGCTGTTATACTTAGTAACAGATGATAAAAGCCCAGCATTTGAGCAAAAAATACCGCAAAAAAGTGGCGGTGGATGATGTTAGTTTTGAAGTTTCTACCGGCAAAGTCACTGGTTTTCTTGGACCCAATGGCGCGGGCAAATCCACGACAATGCGATTAATGCTGGGGCTGGACAACGGCAAAGGTTCGACGACATTTGACGGCAAAAAGCTGCATCAGTATGCCAAACCGTCCAAAGTGGCCGGTATCCTGCTAGAAGCCAAAGCTTTCCACCCTACGCGTACGGCTCACAGTCACTTGCGAGTCTTGGCGGCGGCTGGCGGCATTCCAGACAAACGTGTTGACGAAGTACTGGATATTGTCGGCCTAAAAGACGTCGCCAGGAAAAAACCCGGCAAATTCTCTCTAGGCATGAGCCAGCGGCTGGGTATCGCCGCCGCGATTTTGGGTAAGCCCAAGTATCTAATGCTGGACGAGCCGGCCAACGGCCTGGACCCGGAGGGTATCCACTGGCTGCGCCAATTCCTGAAAAGTTATGCCGACAACGGCAATGCCGTATTCGTATCATCCCATCTGCTAAGCGAAATGTCTCTGATGGCCGATGATTTGGTGGTAATCGGCAAGGGGAAGCTCATAACCACCGGTTCGGTACAGGATTTTCTGGACGGTGCCGAGGGCAAGGGCGTATTCGTGCGTACCGCTAAACTGGCCCAGCTGGAACGCGTACTTAGGGCAAAATTTAGCGTAGAGAAGCTCGATGGAGGACTTAAAGTAAGCGGTGGTACCACTGACGAAATTGGTAAACTGGCTTTTGAGGCCGGCGTTCCAATTCTTGAACTCGCTAATCGTTCAGTATCCCTGGAGGAAGCTTTCCTGGAGATCACAGCCGACAGTCAAGAGTACAAAACCGGGGGCAAGAAATAATGCGTAGCACTGTAAAATCCGAGCTGCGTAAACTATTGAGCGTTCGCTCAACTTACATCGTATCCATTATCTTTCTGGCGTTTGTGGGGTTCTTTAGCCTGTATGTAGAGGGCTACTGGGGACAATCCGGTTCGGCGGCAGGTAATCTGGAGGCGACAGCGTTTAAAGAGGTCATCGGTGGTGGTGTTGGACTGGTAGCGTTGGCCATAAGTATCATTGCTATCCTGCAGGTTGGGCATGAGTACCGCTATAACATTATCATGCATACGCTTACGGCTAATGCCCGCCGTACCCAAGTATTTCTGGCCAAGGCATTTGTTCTTAGTTTGTTCGCAATCGGCTTGGGGTTGTTCGCGGCCGTATTGTCAATAATAACCTACAAGCTTGGCGTCAGTCTGCGCGGTGCCGAACTGCCCGCTCAAGAACTTGATATAGCTGCCCAAACACTGCGCGTGGCGGTATACTCGGCAGTCTATGGCATGTTCGGTTTCCTGCTGGCGATGTTGACTAGAAGTATCATATTAGCTATTGTCGTCCTCTTGCTGCTGCCCTCTACGGTAGAGCCGCTGCTTGGCTTATTGCTCAAGGACAACGCCAAATATCTGCCGATATCCAGTTTTGATCACATTATGGGAGTAGCTATAGGCCAAACCGAAATGACGCCGAACATCGCTATGTTGTTGTCGCTGCTGTATATAGGCGCTTTAAGCCTAATTACTTGGGTGGTATTTGTTCGCCGCGACGCTAACTAGGCGCGTCAAATAGCAAAACGGCGGCCGATTTCGGCGTGCATCGCCATTTGATACGGGTTGAGTAACGACAGGAACTCACGGTAGCTGCCCTCGGCCGCCTGTTTTTGATCGGCCGATAGTGAGTTATGAAATTGCAGCCTTAAATCAAAATCATCCAGGCGCTCAAGGTCTTCGCGGTATTTGTCGATGTTAGGACTTGGCTCGGCCGCTTCCGGTGCCGCGAATGCCTCATCTTCTGGTTGTGGGTACATTTCTGTCATATATGGCTGGTGGGGCGAGCTGGACTTGAACCAGCGGCCAAAAGATTATGAGTCTTCTGCTCTAACCACTGAGCTACCGCCCCGCATTGTTCCCTAAGCTCTTTATAAGCCAGTAACAGGTCAAATTATAACAGATTGCATCTGTTGGTGCATTATTCACTGACAAGATTTATGATACCGCGGGCGGCTTGAGCGCGCTGGCGTAGGATGCGTCGACGTTCGCGTGCGCTCAAGCCGCCCCAGATACCAAATTTCTCGTTATTCTGAAGTGCAGATTCCAGACACTCTTCTCGTACTTGGCAGCCCCGACAGACCTCTTTTGCTTCCCTGGTACTAGCTCCCTGCTCTGGAAAGAACAGTTCAGGATCAACTCCTAGACAATTGGCATCGTTTGACGAGCTTTCTCGGCCACTGTTAGCCGGAGATTCTTCATCTACTTCATAATAATCAGCAGTCGCGGGTTGGTACCGGGATAATTCCATATAAAACTCCCTCGCTTAGTCTTTGCTCTAAAGAGTACGACTAATGGGTTGATAATAAAAGTGTAAAATTTGCTATAATGCCTTAGTAAATGCTAGAAAAAATAAAAACACTTCAAAAATCATCAATTGTCGAGGCGCTCAGCGATGTGCGTAACGTAGGATTGTTAGTATTCGCGGTGGTTGCCCTGCTGGTAACCTGGAGCGGCATCAAGGTGGTACAAACCAACTACGACCTGCAAAAGCAAATCTCGGCCATGCAGCAAGAAAATGACGTTAAACGGCTGGCAAATTCTAATCTAATGCTTAGTAATCAGTTTCTCGAGACAGATCAATACCTTGAACTGGCTGCCCGCAAGCAGTTCAATAAATCTCTGCCAGGCGAAAAACTCCTGATTGTACCGAAAAGCATTGCTCTAGCTCATACGGTAGACACAGTGATTCCTGAGACGGAAGATACCAATATCACCGCGGAAGAAGCCGGCCCATGGTATGAGCGTAATTTTAATGCCTGGATAGAGTTTATTTTCCGCAAGGAAAGTTAGAGTCTGAACCACCCGTGCTTTTAGGCCTGCAAGGGTGAGCAAGCGCTTCCCGAGCGAGCTTGCTCGCCCGGCGAAAAAGCGCCCTAGAAGGACAAAAGTATGGGTGGCTCAGGCTCTCTTTTTAAGACGAAACCTACGTAGCCATAGTCCTTTGGATGAGTTTCGCGTAAGGCTATTTCCGCTTTGCCGATTTCTATCGCCTGGCGGATATCCGGGTCGGATTCGTCCTTGAGTTCGTCATGGCGTTTTTTGAGAGGCAGGTAATATTCGGTCCACCAGTCATTATCCGGCAAGATGTATGTGTGAACGATATCAAAACCGTATTTGACCGCTGTCTCCCGGGCGGCGGGCACCGTGAGTTTGGCGGGGCAGCCCCTCGTGTATCTTCCAGAATGCTTCAGTGAGCGTCATTTGTTAATAATCATAGCAATTAGGGCGGGAAAACATAAAAATAGCTTGACAAAGCAAATGTCTCAAATTAACATTTAACCATATGGTTGAATATACTTATGACCTAGATTCCGTTTTTAAGTGCCTGGCCGATGGTACGCGGCGGGATATTCTTGAACGGCTTCGCACTGCCCGGCTGACGGTGAGTCAAATAGCAGCTGACTACGATATGAGTTTGGCTGCCGTGTCTAAGCACCTCAAGGTACTAGAGCAGGCCAAGTTAATCGTGAAAAAGCGCAAAGGCAAAGAGCAGCATGTAGCTATGGCGCCGTACGCGCTGAAAAACGCTGATGAATATTTGGAGCAATACCGCCAAACGTGGCAAAGCCGTTACGACAAGTTAGATAAATTAATAAATGAAGAGGGGTGAGCTATGGCAGAAGTAAAAGTGACTAAAGATCTCGAAAGCAAAACGCTTATTATCGAGGCGGTCGTCAACGGGCCCAAGGACAAAGTCTGGCGGTTCTACGCCGACAAAGACTGGTTTGAAAAGTGGTGGGGACCAGAGGGTTGGGAAACGACTTGCAAGGAGTTTGACTTCAGACCCGGCGGACGTGTGCACTACGACATGCACTGTGTCGACAAAAACCAGGGCGAGTGGTACGACCAGCACTCCTGGGGCCTTATGACGATTCAAGAGATTGACGAAGGCAACCAGATTACTTTCGAAGATGCCTTCACGGATGAAACAGGCGTGGCGAACAGCGAAATGCCTGTGATACAAAATACGGTGGAGTTTACAGAGATAGACGGCAGGACAAAGATTGTGACGCGCAGCGTTGCCGAGACAGTAGAACAGCTTGAGGAGCTGATCAAAATGGGCGCCCCTGAAGGCTGGAGCAGCCAGCTTAACAAGCTCAACACGCTTCTGGCCCAAGCCTAAGTGTATAATTGAGCTATGGATGTAGATGGCTATATCGGCCAATTCGACGGCGAGGTAAAAGCACGTTTAATCACGCTGCGAGAGCTGATTCGTACTGAAGCGCCGGATGCCAAGGAAGGCATCATGTACGGGCTTGTGGGCTATAAACTAGGCGGGAAGCCGCTAGTGTATTTTGGCGGGTTTAAGCATCACGTCGGATTCTACGCCACGCCGAACGGCCACGAAGCTTTTGCCGAAGAGTTCGCTAAATACAAGCAAGGCAAAGGCTCGGTCCAATTCCCTCACGATCAGCCCTTGCCTGTTGATTTGATTAAGCAAGTGATTGCGTATCGAAAGGAGCAAGCTAATGTCGTTTCAGGCCTATCTCTATAACACCGAAGCTAAGACTGGCAAGACGCCGCAAGAGTTTATCGGTGAAGCAACGGCAATAGGCTCATGAACAACGATCGTGTATATAGGATAAGCTTTGCCAGCGTATATCCGCACTACATCACCAAGGCGGAGAAAAAGGGCCGTACAAAGGCAGAGGTCGACGAGATTATTCGCTGGCTGACAGGATACAGCCAGGCAGAGCTGGAAGCGGTGCTAGATAATCAGACGGATCTTGAGGCGTTTTTCGCAGAAGCTCCGCGGTTGAATCCTAACAGGCGGCTCATCACAGGGGTGATATGCGGCATACGCGTAGAAGATATCAAAGAGCCGATTATGCAGGAAATCCGCTACATGGACAAACTCATCGATGAACTTGCCAGAGGCAAGGCCATGGACAGAATCTTACGGGCGGGATAAACCCTTAATAAAATTCAGCGCGGATGATTTCGCCATTTGCGGCGTATCAGAAATTCCAAACGGGATTGACAACTTTAACTTCTTAGGATAATATACAAACTGCTTTATTGAAGCCTTTGTCTTCAGCAGTTTTTCAAACCAAGAAAACTTGTTTTCTGTTTGGATGATTGAGAGGAGAAGACTGGCTGGGGTTGGCAAATTTGCTGAGCAAATTTATTTTGTCAGCAAATAGGTAATCCAAGCCTTACGCTTCGACGACGCGGGGTGGAGCAGTGGCAGCTCGTGTGGCTCATAACCACAAGGTCCCAGGTTCGAGTCCTGGCCCCGCAACCAAAAAAAACCGAGATTAGGCAATCCCGCCAAGCAAGCGCATACTAAAGGTAACTAGACCACCTCAACACTAAATTTCCATTAGGG